>NZ_JBTVBB010000056.1:0-11001 GCF_058356305.1 Candidatus Culexmicrobium sp. | reverse complement strand
GTAATAACTCGTAGAGGTAGTGTAGGACTAGGGTCATTTTACTTACCTAAATGGCATAAACGTCCAAGAGAGCATTTGTTGAGAGCATTAAACATTAAAATTACAAAACTAAAGCAACTAGATGAAGAGGAAAAATAGGTTTTGTTAATAGTTGTAATAATTTTTAATTCATAATATTAATTATTGAACAAAACTAATATATCTCACGTACCATGAGATTTTAAGTAAATGATGGTGAATTAAATAACTAAGGATTAAATGGGACGTGGTGGCTTATTATGGTTATAAGTTGTAAGATTGGAATAAAAATAACAACAAATAAAATAGTCAAAATACAAAATTTTGTAAATTTTATGGTGTTAGAGGGTTTAATATTAGATTACGTTCATATATTTAATGTTTAATATTATATTAAATACTTCTTTGTGAAATTTTGTTTAGATGTTTGGAGGGGATTAGTTGTTTTCCAATAGATCTTTGCCTTGGAAGATTAGTGTTTCTGCTATGATGGCTGCCTTGGTTTGTGTTGCTACTATAGCTTTTCAAGTCTATATTCCTGAGACTCATGGTTATTTTAATATTGGTGAGGTTGCAGTTTATGTTTCTGCTATTCTTTTTGGGCCGGTTGTTGGTGGTATTGCTGGTGGATTTGGTTCTGCTTTAGCTGATTTATTGACGGGTTATGGATTTTATGCTCCTGGAACCCTTGTTATTAAGGGTGTTGAAGGATTGATTGTTGGTTTTCTTAGTCTTTATTTTAGGAGGTTTACTTCTAGGATGTTTTGGAGGAGTATTATTCTTGTTTTCGCATTTATTACTTCTTCTTTAATTTTCTTTATTGGTTCCACTTACTATAGTGGTTTGATGGAGTTGTCGCTAGGTTTTCCTTATTTTGGCTATAATACTTTTCTTATTGAAATTCCTTGGATTTTCTGGGTTTTTCCTTCAATTTTTCTTTTAATTTTCCTGTTGTATCTTTCATTTAGAGTTGATGTTGAGACTTCTGGCTCCATTGTTGCTACATTAATTGGTGGGGGTGAAATGGTTTTTGGTTATTTTATCTATGAATTTTATGTCTTGTCTTTTGGTTTGGCTGCGCTTGCTGAGGTTCCATTTAATATTTGTCAAATGTTAGTTGGAATTATAGTTTCTATTCCAGTTGCTAAATCTGTTTCTAAATATTTAAAATAAATTGAAGGGAATGTGGATATATGAATGATTGGAGATTACGTTTGGGTAAGATGTCTCCAGATGTTCTTGAATCTATAGTTTTTGAGCGTTTAGGAGTTGTTGATCCTAGAGTTTTGGTTAAGCCTAAGATTGGTGAGGATGCAGCTATTATCGATTTTGGTGATAGTGTCTTAGTTTTACACTCCGACCCTATTACTGGTGCAGTTGAGAATATTGGTTGGCTTGCAGTTAATGTTAGTTCTAATGATGTTGCAACGAGGGGGGCTAGGCCTAAGTGGCTCTCAGTTGTTATTTTGCTTCCTGAAAATGCCACTTTAGACTTGCTTGATGATATAACTAGGCAGATTGATCTGGCAGCTAAAGAGTTGGGGATGATGGTTGTTTGTGGTCATACTGAAGTTACCCCCTCGCTTGATCGTCCCATACTGATTTGTACTGCTATTGGTGAAGCTTCTAAGGATAAGTATGTGACTAGTAGTGGAGCTAGAGTTGGTGATAAGATTATACTTACTAAGGGGGCTGCTATTGAGGGTACTGCTATTTTAGCCCATGAATTTGAAGATTATCTTAAGAGTAAATTGCCAGTGGAAATTGTTGAGAGGGCTAAAGAGTATATCAAGTATATTAGTGTTTTGAGGGAGGCTATGATTGCTATTGATGTTGGTGGAGTAACTGCAATGCATGATCCAACTGAGGGAGGTGTTTTAGGGGGTCTTCAAGAGTTGGCTAGGGCTTCTGGGGTTGGCTTTATTCTTTATGAGAGTGACGTTATAGTTAATGTTGAAACCAAAGTTATTTGTGATGTTATGAATGCTGATCCATTAAGAACTATAGGTTCAGGTGCTCTTTTAATTACAGTTAGGCCTGGGAGGGCTGATGAGCTTGTTGGAAGATTAAGGTCTTCTGGAATAGAAGCTTCAATTATTGGTGAAATTGTGGATAGAGATAGAGGTGAATTTCTAGTTAAAAGGGATGGTTCTAAAATTAAGTTGACTGAGATTGTTCAAGATCATTTATGGTTGATATTGGAGAGAAAACATGAATTTCAAGTTTAATTTTATTAGTTGGCTTCTTTTTTTATGAATTCTGTGATGCTTTTTTGAATTCCTTTTTCCCTTAAATTTATAATGTATCTTACAATGTCTTCTGGTTTTGTGAATTTTAAGTTTAATAGTTTTTGGAATCCCCATCCCATGCATTTTATGCTCGCAATTATTGAGGCTACTGTTATTGCCTTTGATATGTCTCCTGTTAATTTATATGCTGCTAGAAATGCTCCGCACCAGCAGTCTCCTGCTCCAGTTGTATCAATTACCTTTTCTCCAAGGGTTGATAGTGCAGGTATCATGGTAATTGTATTATTACTTTTTATGATGGCTCCTAGTGACCCTAAGGTTACTACAAGTAATCTGCATTTGAGTAATGATATTGCTAGTGATAATGAGTCTGTTTGTGTTAGCTTTTTAATTTCATGTTCATTTAATATGAATACATCTGTTTTTAATGCAATTTTCTTTAAGGTTTCTCTTTCAATTTTAGTACTCATATAGCCTTCCCAAGTGTTAATTGAAATCATTGTTTTTGGTGAAATTCTTCTTATTCTATCAATTATTTTCTCTACTTTTATTGGCCGCATTGGACATATGTGGATTGTTGCTTTTGATGTTATCCAGTTTGTAGGTATGATATTTGACCTTATTTGTGCTCCTGCACCTATATTCGTCTTAATGTAGTGGGCTTTCCAATTTTCATCATATCTTATTGTGAAGCTTGTTGAGGGTATGTTGACTATTCTTATTTCCTTATGCTTGAATAATTCTAGTATATCCATGTATTTGTAGTCTTGCCCTATTGCAGATACTATTCTTACATCTGGGAATAGTGTTCTTGCTGCTATTGCTGCGTAGAGTGCTGCTCCTCCTGGTTGTTCATTTTCTCCATTAATATTTATGATGTGGTCCATTGATATATGTCCTACGAATACTAGGTGTCCTAGCATTTGTTCTCAACTCATCTTCTTGTAAGTGAATATAATGTATTTTTAATGAAAAATATATTGGTGGGTTTACTTGTAAAATTTATTTCACTTTTTGTGAAAGTAAATTTAATTATAACTGTTTGTCAGAGTATTGCTGAAGGTGAGATGTATGCACTTAATGTTGTTTGAAGATTCATATTTCAATAATTTTAAGCCATTAACCTATACTAGAGCTGTCTTTGAATTAAAGTGTGGTATGCTTAGTTTTTTAGATAGAGCTTTAAAGATAATTCCTCATCAGCGTGTTTTCCTAGGTGTCCGAAGCTATTTGGAGAAGATTGAGGCTTTTAGATATGGGGATGTTATTGTTAATTCTGTTAATACTCTTGATGATGATTTAATATTGATTAATGGCCGCCTAATATTTGATGATCGGTTCAATTTATTCCTGGAAAAATTAATGCATACTAAAAATACTGTTTATGTTCAAGGTAATAGTGTTGTAGCAGGTTTAATATCTAGAAATGTTGCTAGGAATGTTTTTTGTGATAAAAAAGATGGTTTAATTAGTTTTCGAGATTTCTTAGGATTTAAAGATAATTTAAGTATTGTGAAGATAAATGAACTTACCTTGATTTATAACCTATGGGATTTAATTGAATTTAATAAATCTCTCTTAAATTATGACTTCAATCTAATTGTTAAGGAGCCGAGAATTTCAGGTGAAGTTGATGATAAAGTAGTAGTTTATGGTGATTTTAGGAATCTTCATGTGGAGGAGAATGTTATTATTGAAGGTAATGTTAATATTGATGTTAGAAGTGGTCCAATATATATTGATAGAGATGTCGAGATTCAAGGTCCATCAAGTATTCATGGTCCCTGCTATATTGGTAGGAATACTCGAATTGTAAGTGGGGCTAGGATTAGAAGTTATTGTAGTATTGGTGAGACTTGTAGGATTGGAAGTGAAGTTGAATCTTCTATTTTTCATGGTTTTTCAAATATGTATCATGCTGGTTTTATGGGTCATTCATATGTTGGAGAGTGGGTTAATATTGGTGCTCTTACAGCTAATTCTGATTTAAAGAACACTTATGGTTTAGTAAAGATGGAAATTAATGGTAGATCTATTAATACTGGCAGGATTAAGGTTGGATGCTTTATTGGTGATCATGTTAAGACTTCAATTGGATGTCAAATATATACTGGAAAATTGATTGGAGTTTCTTCTCATTTGCATGGAGTGGTTTTTGAAAATGTGCCATCTTTCACAATTTATGCTAAAAGTTTTGGACTTGAACCAGTAGAATTGACCTTGAATTCTGCAATTAGAACTATGACTAGAATGTATGAGAGGCGTGGTAGGAGGCTAAGTTCAGTGGAGGTAGAGTTAATGAAAAAAGTTTTTAAATTAACTGAGGAGGAGCGTAATAAGTTTGGTGTTAAGAGAGGTGTTTTTTCATTCCGTAAAGTTTAATTTAATTTTAGCTTATTTTGTTGATAGGTGGTATGGGTGGTTAGGTCTGGAGGTTATATGCGGGAATTGCATTAAAATTAATACATATATGGCAGAGAATTCAGTGTAATTCTCCAAGCGTCAAGACATATTGGAATGGGGATTATTGGAAAAATGTTTTAATTAAATTTGCTTTAATAAAGTTGACAAAGAGACAAAAGCAAATTTTAGTGGAGGCATATTTTAGTTCAGATAATACTATGACTTTAACTGCATTAGCAAGAAAGATTGCTTCAAAAACTAGTATTCCCGAGTCCACCGTTAAGTGGAATTTGAGAGTTCTTAGGGATCTTGGATTATTGATTGGTGGATCGATGGATCAAAAGAATGTTCCATTTAGATTTTCAGAGGCTGGTCGGTTAATAGTTAAATATTTGATTGGGATGGGATTTTAAAAATTAATTCATTTTTACTTTTATTTATATTTTGGAGGTTGACGATGTTTAATTTAATTGTTAGGGCAAAGAAGGATGCTGATGCTACTAGAGCGGCTTTAAATAGATTTTTCAAGGATTGGAATATTAAGATTCATACTTTAGGTGGTAAAATTTCTAATGATGAAGTATTAGATGTTATATCTTCAATTGTTGATGATAAGTCATTTTTTATTGTTTTAATGGGAAGAAATGAGAGGCATTTAATGAATTTTGACAAGTTATTTCCCGATAATGTTTCATTTTACCTTATTAATAAAAGTAGGGTTAGGAATGCTAGGTTAAAGGAAATAGCATTAGGTTTTGAATATGGTAGAGCTAAAATTAGGAATGTTGTTGGCTGGAATGGTCAAGCATACTTCTTTAGTAAGTTGGCTAGAGAATTTATTTTCTCTTCAAGCATACCTGCTATAGATATTTTCATTGGTTTTGATGGTTTTAAAAGTGATTGAATCTAGAATTGGTAGACTTGGAAAATATCCTCTGGTTATTCGAGATTATTCTGGAGTGCATTACGTTTATTCTGGTGCCTTTAAGGTTGCTGAAATGAAAATTCCAAGTGTAGGTGAAGATTTCTATGTTAATCGCTTGTCTAATAGGTATTTCGATGTAGATTTATGTTCAATTGTGTCGAGTAATACGAGTATTATTAAATTGTATGAGAAAATTTCTATGAATTTTTTGAGTAAATTTAAGGGTGAGGGTGATATAATAGTTCCATGGAGTGGGGGAAAGGATAGTACATGTGCATTGGTTTTAGCTCTTAAAACGTTTGGAAAAAATGTTGTTCCAATTTTTGTTGATACTGGTCTTGAATTTGAGGAGACTAGAGAGTATATTGATGAGATTTCCAGTAGACTTGGAATAAGTGTTGAAGTTGAATATGCCCTTATAGATAGAGAATTAAATGTCAGAGGATTACCTTCTCTTGACAATAGATGGTGTACTCGTTTAAAAATTAGGGCTTTATACGATCGAATTAAGAAAATTTCAGATAAACCTATCGTTGTTGTGGGAGATAGGGATGTGGAGTCTAGGCTTCGAAGTTTGAGACCTCCCATAAGGTGTCATGAATTTGTACTTCAAATAGCTCCTATGAAGATGTGGCCTACATGGCTTTCACAGTTATACTTAATTTATAATAATTTGCCTTTGAATAGGCTTTACTACTATGGTTTCTATCGTATTGGATGTTTTATTTGTCCTTCACTCCGGAGTTGGGAGAGAATTGTTATGCGGGAAATGAATATTAAGGGTTATAGGTTATTAGGAGCATATAAATAAGTTTAAAGCAGAAATTTCTATGAGGTGTGTGGTACTGTCTGAATTTCAAGTTTTCTATGAAGTGGATGCCACTAATTTGAAGGATGCTGATAAAACTAGGAGGTATTTAAGGACTATTGGTTTAATTGCTTTATACTTTGGAATTGTAATGGTGTTGTATCTTCTTATTTTAGAGCTTTCATTGATTGTCTTATTTGTAATGTTAATGTTTCTTCCACCTGCCTTTGTACCTTCAGTTGCAGTGTATAAGATTACTGATAATGGTATAATTGACTTGAAGGGTAGGACGATACCTATCTACCCTGAGTATAGATTTGTTGCAAACGAGGAGAGAAATTTTGTTTCAGTGTTTAAGGGTAGACGGGAACTCTTTATGCTTTATACTCCGGAGCCAATGCGAGTAATGCGTATTCTTGAGCGTGTTGCAAGGATTATTAAACGCAAGGAGGAAGAGGCGAAAAAAGCGGAAGAGGAAACTGAAGAGAAGGATATATCTTCGGAGGCTAGTGGAGAAGTAAAAAATGAAGATAGGTAGCGTAATGTCTTTTAAATCACTTCTATTTTGATTTTAACTTAAAATTAATTAGTTGGATTTCCTTACTTATTCTGACACTGATGTTGGTGGGGAGTTATGAGTGGAGAGGTTAAAGTTAGAGTTGCTGAAGCTAAAACTAGAGATTTTGGAAGGAAGATTATTAGGTTAGAGAGAAATGCTATGAGGAAGCTTAATATTAGTCCTGGAGACTTTGTTGAGATTATTGGTCCTAAAGGTTCTGCTGTATGTCAAGTTTGGCCTGCTTATCTTGAAGATGAGGGCGGTGGAATTGCTAGAATTGATGGTATTACGAGGGAGAGTATTGGTGTTGGTGTTGGAGACTTTGTTCGTGTAAGGCGTGTTGAGGTTTCTCCTGCCTCTAAAGTTGTTATAGCTCCAACTGAGCCTATAAGATTTGGACCTGACTTTATTGAATATGTTAAGCATCAACTTTTCGGCAAGCCCGTTTCTAAGGGTGAAATTATAATTATTCCCGTTTTTACAACTGAATTACGCTTTATAGTTACTTCTACTCAGCCTACTCAACATGTCTACATTACCCCTGAAACCGAACTTCAAGTTAAGGAGACTCCTATTCGTGAAGAGGCTGTTGTACGTGGTGTTCCTAGGGTTACATGGGAGGATATTGGTGATCTAGAGGAAGCTAAGCAGAAGATTCGTGAAATTGTTGAGCTTCCACTTAAGCATCCAGAATTATTTAGACATTTAGGTATTGAACCTCCTAAGGGCATATTGCTTCATGGTCCTCCTGGTACTGGTAAAACTTTATTGGCTAAGGCTTTAGCTAATGAAGTTGGTGCATACTTTGTTTCAATTAATGGCCCAGAGATTATGAGTAAGTTTTATGGTGAGTCTGAAGCTAGATTGAGGGAAATCTTTAAGGACGCTGAAGAGAACGCTCCTTCAATAATATTTATTGATGAGATTGATGCTATTGCTCCAAAAAGGGAGGAGGTTACTGGAGAAGTTGAGAGGAGAGTTGTTGCTCAACTATTAGCTTTAATGGATGGCTTGAAGGAGAGAGGTAAGGTAATTGTTATTGGTGCTACTAATAGGCCTCAAGCAGTTGATCCTGCCTTAAGGAGACCTGGAAGATTCGATAGAGAAATTGAGATTCGCCCCCCTGATAAGCGGGGTAGGAAGGAAATTCTTCAAGTGCATACTAGAAATATGCCTTTAGCTGATGATGTCAACTTAGATGAGTTGGCTGAAATTACTCATGGATATACTGGTGCTGATTTAGCTGCATTAGCTAGAGAAGCAGCTATGACTGCTCTTAGACGTTTTCTACCCCAAATTGATCTTTCTCAGCCATCAATACCTGTTAATGTGCTACAGAAACTTAAAGTTACAAGGAATGATTTTATTGAGGCTATGAAGTATATTCAACCTACCTTGTTGAGGGAGATTTATGTTGAAGTTCCTGAGGTTCGATGGAGTGATATTGGTGGATTGGAAGGTGTCAAGCAAATTTTGAGGGAGGCAGTTGAATGGCCTCTTAAGCATCCTGAAGTATTTATTAAAATGGGTATTCGTCCACCTAAAGGTATTCTACTCTATGGTCCTCCTGGTACTGGTAAAACTCTGTTGGCTAAGGCTGTTGCAACCGAGAGTGAGGCAAACTTTGTTTCAGTTAGGGGGCCCGAGCTTCTAAGCAAATGGGTTGGTGAGTCTGAGAGAGCTATACGTGAAGTTTTTAGGAGAGCTCGTCAAGCTGCTCCATGTATAATTTTCTTTGATGAAATCGATGCCATTGCTCCTGCAAGAGGTTATCGTGTTGACACTTCCGGTGTGACTGATAGAATGGTGAATCAATTGTTAGCTGAAATGGATGGGATTGTACCATTACAAAACGTTGTGGTAATAGCTGCCACCAATAGGCCAGATATCATTGATCCTGCTCTTCTACGTCCAGGACGATTTGACCGTATAGTTTATGTTCCTCCACCTGATTTTGAGGCTAGGTTAGAGATATTCAAAATACATCTTAAAGACACACCTTTAGACAAAGATGTCGACCTAGAGAAATTGGCCGAGAGAACTGAGGGATATACTGGCGCTGACATCGAAGCAGTATGTAGAGAAGCTGTTCTAATAGCCCTAAGGGAGGAGTTTGCCATAAAACCTGTTTCCATGAAGCACTTTGAAAAGGCACTAGGGGTTGTTCCTCCAAGCCTAAGGCCGGAGGATATAAGGAGGTATGAAGAAATCGGTAGAGAGTTGAAGAGGGCTTTAGCATAGTTACTTGAGGTGAAATTTTGCCCAGAAAAATTGTAAAGAAAATACTTCCAGTATGGTTTGAAAAAATTGTCAGTGGTGAAAAGCGAGTTGAAGTTAGACTTGCGGATTTTGACATAAGTGAGGGTGATCTTCTAGTCCTGAGGGAATGGGATCCAATAAAGCAGAGCTTCACTGGAAGAGAAATTGTAAGGCAGGTGAAGAGAGTTCATAAGGTGCCTATAAGTGACTATTATGATGTTGAAGAAATTAAAAAATATGGAATTTATTTAATTGAATTCTCCTAGCTTCTTATTTTTTACTTAATGTTTCTCTTAACTCTCTGATTCTCTCCTTAACGCCCTTAAGTTCCTCTTTTATATCCTCCAATTCCTCTTCTAGTGTGCTCTTATAGTCTTCCAACATTTCTAGTTCATCTTCGGGCGCGAGTGGCAGTGGAGGTGCCATAGGCATGTAGTAATATGGATAGGGTGGAACTGGAGGGTATGTATATTGTGTCTGCTGAGAGGGTTGCTGTGTTTGCTGTTGAGGTTGTTGTGTTGGTGGAAGTGGTGGAGGAGGATACCAGTATTTCATTCTTCGCCTTCCTCTTAGGAGGAACATTGGCTGAAACATAAATGGTGTATAGTACATCCAATAGTATGGAGTCATCGATTTCACCACCATAGTCTAAACCATGGGGTGTAATGGTAATATGGTGCATAGTGCATCCATGGATAATACATTGTCCACGGATAATATGGCGTGTATGGGTAGTACCCGTACCATGGAAGCATCCAGCCAGGTCTACCAAACAGCCACCAGCATGCTCCTCTGCCGAAGAGCCATCCCGGTCTTTGCCATGGTGGTAAGTAGCTGAATGGTCCCCTGCCAGGCCATGGTCCCATCCAGCTTATTCTACCGCGACCACGACCCCAACCCCATGCCATTTCATCACCTCAAGTATTTTGAGTGATGAGGTGAAATATAAATTTTGTGCAATTGCACAAAATTAGGATTGAAATGCTCTCTTGGTAATCTTTAATACTATGTAGCCTACAAGTGAACCTGGAATGCTACTAGTCAAGAATGCTATAATGAATATCTCGGGGGCCATTGTTTTTCCTGCCATAGGACCGACAATGTATGCGCTTAATAATGCTCCCATAAAGGTTCCAATAGGTTCAGAAAGTGCAGCTTCGTCACGTCTCATTAGCTTATATATTAGTCCAACAATCACTGCACCAGGTATTCCTCCTGGAAAGGCAAATATGGTTCCTGTTCCAAGCATGTTTCTAATAATTCCTGTGAAGAGTGCAGCTAAACCTGCGTACCATGGTCCAATTAATACTCCGGCTAAGCCGTTGATCATGTGTTGAAATGGATAGCACTTAGTCGGTCCTACGACAAAGAACAATGGAGATAAAACTACTCCTAAGGCTGCAAATATAGCTGTTAAAGCTAGCTTTTTTAGATCGAAGTATTTTGTTTCATCATTTGTCATTGTTCTACTCCGTCTAAGTTAAATTCAACTTAGCTTTTAAATTTTAATGTGTTAACTGCAAGGTTTTAAATATTTTTCTGGTATTGGAGTTGATGATGGATGATCCCACGGTTAAAGGGATTTTAGCCAGGAATCTTAGCAGTAATAGTAAGAGGCTTTACTTGTTGGCTGTAAAGCATTTCTGCAGTTATTTAGGTTTGCCTCCAAGTGAGGCTTTAAGGAAGATTAAGAGTATGAGTTTAAGTGAAGTTTTAGATGTTTTCAGAGACTATATGATTTACAGTAGAAATAGGCTTTCAACTGCTTCGCTGAAGCTTT
>NZ_JBTVBB010000055.1:0-3940 GCF_058356305.1 Candidatus Culexmicrobium sp. | reverse complement strand
TAACTTAAACATCAATTTCCTAATATTGCCTACAGTCTCCTTATTTAGCTTTGATATTTTAAGTGTACTCAGCTGGCTCCTATAACTTTATGTTACAATCTATAAAAGAAATGAAGTTTGATTAGAGTTTGAATTTACTTTACTCTGTTTTGAAGTCTTATTACTTTTCCATTTAGCTTTCCTGTGTGCCGTCCATTTTCAACTGTTATTTCACCATTTACAATTACATATTTTATTCCAATTGGGAATTGATGTGGATTTATGAATGTTGCTTTATCATTAACTTTGTCTGGATCAAATATTACAATGTCAGCCCATGCTCCTTCACGTATAATTCCTCTATCCCTTAAGCCAAGTCTCCATGCTGGAAGATAAGTCATTTTTCTAATTGCCATTTCAAGGGAGATTACCTTTTTCTCTCTGACATATCTACTTAAGACCCTTGGAAATGTGCCATAGTATCTTGGATGTGGTTTTCCTTCACCCAATTTACCTTTTGGACTTACTGCTCTTCCATCAGATCCTATCATTACCCATGGAAGTTTCATGATTGTTTCAACGTCTTCTTCACATATTCCAAAGTTTATCATACGTATAATGGTTTCCTCTTCTAATATTAAGTCTAAAACTGTATCTATAGGGTTCTTGTTAAGTGTTTTAGCTATTTCTGAAATTTTCATTCCTTCAAATTGCTTATTTTTTTCAACTTGACTGATCATTATTCGACTCCAATATTCCTTGTCTCTTAATGTATATGATTTCATTTCTTCACCTATTTTACTTCTTGTTTCAGGATTTCTTAGTCGCTCTAATATTTTCTCAGCTCCTCCCTCTCTTGCCCATTTGGGTAGAAGTGCTACTAATCCTGTACTAGAGGCAGTGTATGGATATTGGTCTGCAGTTACGTCAACTCCCCTATTTCTAGCCTCAATTATTATTTTTATGGCTTCCTTAACTTTACCCCAATTTGGTTTTCCTGAAGCTTTAAAGTGGCTTATTTCTACTGGGATTGAAGCTTTTTCACCGATGGCTATTGCTTCTTTTACTGCTTCAATTAATGTTGCTCCTTCACCTCGAATATGACTTGCATATATTCCTCCATACTCAGCAGCCACCTTTGCTAATTCAATTATTTCACTAGTCTTAGCATAGCATCCAGGAGTATAAATTAATCCAGTACTGAGCCCCATAGCTCCATCTTCCATAGCCTTTGCAACAAGTTCTTTCATTTCTTCAAGTTCACTTGAGGTTGGCTGACGATCACTAAACCCTAATACACACGCTCGAACAGTTCCATGTCCCACTAGAGATGCAATATTCAAGGCTACACCTTTACTTTCAAGTTTCTTGAAGTATTGATCCATAGTCTCCCAGTCAAATTCTATTTCTTCTCCTAATGTAGGCCTCAAATATTTCTCTCGATATTCACGTAGAAAGTCATTCATAGGTGCAGCTGATGAACCACAATTTCCTACGACCTCCAAGGTTACACCTTGCATAACCTTACTTTCAGCTTTCGGGTCAACTAAAACTGTAAAATCTGAGTGGCTATGAATATCTATGAATCCTGGGCATACAATTTGATTCTCAGCATCAATTACCCTCTTAGCATTAGCTTCCTTAATTTTACCGATAAAAACTATCTTTCCATTACTTATACCAATATCTGCCTTAAACCATGGATTCCCCGTACCATCCAAAACTCTTCCATTAATAATAGCTAAGTCAAAGCTCATAAAATTCCCCTCTACATTTATTGAGTCAGTAAAACTAAACATTTACGCTTAATCTTTAAATTTTAAGGTGAAACTTAAAAACTGTTAACACACTTATTTCAATGTCAAATTATAGTGCATATTAGAGTTTCACTACTCAGCGGTTTTGGATTAACTGTTGAAACAGAAATATGATTATGAACATACAAACATAGAGTTAATTTTATCCGCCCCTGGAGGTTACCTATCTTCTGTAACTCTAAGAATTCTCAATAAAAAGATATAAAGTGAAATAAAGTAGTGAATCTTCTAAATGATATGTAAAGATAACATTAAAGTGTAAAGCTTCAAGCTTAAATGAAGAGAAATTAGAAAAGCCATAAAGCTAGCTGAAAATATTGTCCTGTACTACTGTTTTGAGAGAAAATGTAAAAGTCGACATTGAAGCATTAGAGTTTACTGGTTACCTGAAAAATTCAAGTATTATTGGTGTAATATATACTTCAATTATTGCTGCAGGAATTAAGAGAATAATTGCAATTTTAACCAGTCTAAAGGATTGATGAACTCCAGCTCTAAAATTCCAGCTCTTCCCCCTAATAATAGCGTGAATCTTTTTAATTGTAGAAAAACCAGATAGAACACCTGCAGCACCAGACAATATTAGTGCTGGAACTTCAAAGATTCCATGAGGAAGAATACCTGCTAAGGCAAAAAGTAGTGAAAATCTAATAGACATAAAAGTGATGGTATACCCGATAAGATAGCCATTAAATCCTAAACTTAGAATTGAAGGAACAGCAAATAGGAAACCTAAAAGCCACATTATTAAAACAGCAACCACATTTTTAACATACACAAACAAAACAGTTGTAATTTCAAAGGGACGAAAGAATTCCAAAATATCTTCAAATACTCCTAAAACATTTTCTGGGGGCGCTCCAACAGCAAAGTAGTATACTCCGAGAAGTCCACCAATAACAAAGGATGCAACTGAAATTATAATTGCAATTTTCAAATCATAAATCTCCATAACTAATCACAATTAAAATATGTTATCAAAGCTATAAGACTTTTGAAAATCCTCCTATAAAAAGACACCTGATAACTACTAATTTATTTATAGTTAAAAATTCAATCGTTAATCGAAGGTGAGACCCATGTCAAAGGAGTATGCTTTTGGGTGGGTTGTGGAGAATAGGGGTTGGATTGTTGAGGTTTGTGATAGGATTTGGGAGTTTGCAGAGTTGGGTCTAGTGGAGTTTAAGTCTTCAAGGCTATTAGCTGATATGCTTGAGAAGTTTGGTTTTAGGGTTGAGCGTGGTGTTGCTGGTATGCCTACAGCCTTTGTTGCCACCTATGGTGAAGGCAAACCTATCATTGGGATTATGGGTGAATATGACGCTCTACCCGGATTATCTCAGAAGGTTCTTCCTAGAAGAGAACCCTTAAAGCCTGGTGCACCTGGACATGGATGTGGCCATAATATTCATGGAACATCAGGAATGGCAGCAGCCATAGCAATCAAAAAGACAATGGAAAAATATAGAATAAAGGGAACAATAAAATTCTATGGATGCCCAGCAGAAGAAAACTTTAGTGGAAAAGTTTTCATGGTTAGGGATGGACTCTTTAAAGATGTTGATGCAGTTATAAGTCATCATC
This sequence comes from Candidatus Culexmicrobium sp., assembly GCF_058356305.1. Lineage (NCBI taxonomy): Archaea > Thermoproteati > Candidatus Culexarchaeota > Candidatus Culexarchaeia > Candidatus Culexarchaeles > Candidatus Culexmicrobiaceae > Candidatus Culexmicrobium > Candidatus Culexmicrobium sp. Next base: position 560 of record NZ_JBTVBB010000055.1, on the reverse strand, counting down.
CCAGTGCAATGAATGCTGTAACTCTTAGAAGTTCATTGGCGAATAACTCTGTCAAATTTCACTTTTATGGTAAAGCATCTCATGCAGCTGGTTCACCTGAGGCAGGTAGAAGTGCCCTTGACGCTGTTGAGCTAATGAACATAGGAGTAAACTATCTTAGAGAACATATAATTCAAGATGCAAGAATACACTACATAATTGAGAAAGGTGGAGAACAACCAAATATAGTTCCAGCCTATGCACGTTCATGGTATCTAATTAGAGCGCCTGAGAGAGATCAGCTAGAAGAGATTTATCAGAGAGTTCTCGATATTGCTAAGGGAGCTACATTAATGACTGGAACTAAACTTGAAATCGAATTTATTAAAGGTGTATATAATAAGATTCCAAATAGAGTTATTGCGGAGTTAATTGTTAAAAATATGCGTGAAATTGGCTTGCCTAAATATTCTGAGGAAGACTTAAAATTTGCAAGAGAAATTGCAAAAACAATACCTAAGGAACAGAAGATTAGACAGCTACAGAAGTCTAAGCGGCCTGGATGGGAAAGATTAGTTGAC
>NZ_JBTVBB010000054.1:0-17584 GCF_058356305.1 Candidatus Culexmicrobium sp. | reverse complement strand
GTTACTTATTAAACATTCAAGTAAATGTGAGATGAAAACATGGGTTTAAAATGTAGGATAATCCAACAGGGATATCCACTAGGAGCCTGCAACATCATAATGCCCAATAAAAGTATCAAAAGAGCTTGTGAAGCAACTTTGAAGAAGGAAAATGAAATTTATTACAGATTAATAGAAGCAATCCAGCTTTCAAGACCTGAAGATTATTTATCTATATATCAGAGTGGATGTAATCATAGATGCCTTAAATGTCATTCATGGAGATTCACGCAATATTATAGTGGAAAATGGATGTCGACTGAAGAAATAGCTTTAGAGGCAGCTGAATATGAGGAAATGGTCACTGTATGGGAGCCACGTGAAAGAGCAACTATGTGGCATGCAACCGACCTATGCAGACATTGTGGCTCATGTGTAATTTATGGTAAGAAAAGTTCATTCTGTCCAAATAAGCTGGATATAGATAAAATAGTATTTAGCATTCAAGGATGGGGCCCTGCTAGGAACATCGTGTCCTTCACTGGGGGAGACATAGCATGTTGCGCAAAATTTTACGCTCAAGCGGCTGAAAAAATTAAGGATCAATGCAAGAAAATGTGGGTTCTACTCGAAACAAATGGCTATGGATTGACTAAACACAATTTAGAGATACTTGCTAGTGGAGGAGTTGACTCATTTTGGCTTGACATCAAAGCATATGATGAAGAAATATATAGGAAGCTATGTGGAACAACCAATAAGTGGATATTAAAAGTGCCAGAACTGGCAGTAGATATGGGCTTCATTCTTGAAGTCCTAACATTATACATTCCAAACTGGGTGGAAGAAGATCAAATAGTAAAAATAGCTGAACTAATAGCATCCATCGACCCAAAAATACCATTCACCATATTAGCCTTCTTCCCCCAATATAAGCTAATGAAAGTTAGAAAACCAAAACTAATGGAAATGATTAAAACATACTTCAAGGTAAAGGAAGTAGGCTTAAAAAATGTTAAGATTGGAAATATTTCAGTTTTTACGGAGAATGAAAACGATTTAAAACTACTAGTAAGTCTCGTAGGATTAGAAGCTATAGGTTAGCATAAGAAAAATTAAGTTACTCAGAATGATAAACTATACTTGCTGTGAAGTATATGATTTCAAATATAAGGGAATTAGAGGAGCTTTTCAATACATTTTCCAAACAAAGAGGATACCACATAACATTATCAACAATTTTAAGACAACTATCAACATTCTCAATACTAACAGCATCAATCCTGGTATTCTCAGCAATACTATACTCAATTAATCAAAGTGAAATAGCAATAATAATCCTAATTTTATACGGGCTTATAGGCAGCCTATGGCTCACATATAAACTACAATTCATAAAAAACATCATATCAGAATATAAATCCTGGTTAATAGCAATAAAGGGCATAGAATATGCGGAAAGAAACATTCCAATAATTAAAGCACATCTAGCAAGATATGCAATTATAAGTTTATTAGCATCTATTATTGGATTAATAGAATTAATAGCAATAATCAAACAAATATTATAATAAAAATCAAAAGAATAAACCTCCTACTTATCATTTGAGAATTCAGAGCCATTATAAAATAAGAAAGCTAAAACAACATTCCTTTAAATACCTTCATAAGACATTTCTAATAACATCCATTGAGAAACACAAAACACAAAAATCAAAGAACATACAATGTAATTTAAGCAAGAAACACTAAATAGAAAGTTAAGGTAAAGATAGTACCTCTCTATATGCTGGAAGATCTAGAAAGCCATGACCACTTATATTAATACATATTACCTTCTCTTCACCTTTCCTTTCATATTGGAGTGCCTTGTCTATTGCAGCTCTTATAGCATAGCTTGATTCTGGCGCAGGGATCCATCCCTCACTTTCAACAAATAACTTTGCCGCTTCAAAAACTGCTTTTTCATCTATTGGATATGCAATTGCATCTATTAGTCCATGATGTCTAAGTAAGCTTATTATCGGTGCAGCAGCATGATAACGTAGGCCATCTGCTTTAATTGGTTTCATTTCAACTTTATGTCCTAAAGTATACATTTTAAGTAGTGGTGAATATTCTGCCACGTCACCATAATCATATCTATATTCACCCTTTATCAGATTCGGAGCAGCTTCCGACTGTACAGCTAAGAATCTACATTCAAGTTTCCCCTTTAACACTTCACCTATGAATGGAAGTGAAATACCGCCAAAATTTGAGCCTCCACCTAGACATGCAATTATCAAGTCCGGCTTGTCATCAGCTAATTCAAACTGCTTCATAGCTTCTAATCCAATAATTGTTTGATGCATTAAAACATGGTTAAGAACTGATCCTAAACAGTAGACTGCACCTTCATGCTCAGAAGCATATTCAAGCCCCTCAGAAATTGCAATACCCAATGAACCTGGATGATCTGGATTCTTACTTAAGATTTCCCTTCCAATTCTAGTGATATTACTTGGAGATGCATAAACAGTTGAGCCATAGAGATACATAAATGTTCTTCTATCAATCTTCCAATCATAGACTGACCTAACCCAGAAAACTATACATTCCAAGTCCATAAGTCGTGCTCCATAAGACAAAGCTGTACCCCATTGCCCGGCACCTGTCTCTGTAACTAAGACCTCTTTACCCTCCTTAGCTGCAAAATATGCTTGCGCAAGTGCGGTGTTAACCTTATGTGACCCAGTGGGCGATAAATCTTCACGTTTATAATAAATTCTAACCTTCTCTAACTTCAATTTCCTTTCAAGTCTTAAAGCTCTATATAATGGTCTAGGTCTTCCAGCCTGAATATAAAGTTCTCTTAATTCTTCAGGGATAGGGATCCAACGCTCATTAGACATTTCCTGTTTAAAACACTCCTTAACTAAGACGTGCTTTAAAAACTCTATTCTTGAAGGCCCAGTTTCGGGCTCTTTAGGTGGGGGCAGAGGTTCAGGTAGGTCTGGAATTATATTATACCAATATTTAGGCAAATCGTCTGGAAATAGATCAAATCGATTTATTTTCAAGATAACCACCAAGAGAATATAGATTAGTTCAGTTAAAAACATTAGCTATCAAACTAGCCATAGCATTTAATAAGTTATAATCAATTTGACATTGAGGTGAAAAATTATTGTCATATGAGGTGCTGGCACCTCCAAATTCACTTGTACTTCTCCTTGGAAATGAAGCAATTGCGAGAGGTGCAATAGAGGCTGGAATTGGATTTGCATCAGCCTATCCAGGTACACCCTCAACAGAAATAATCGAAACTCTAGGCAAAATTGCAAATAGACTTGGAATACATGTGGAATGGAGCATTAATGAAAAGGTAGCCTTCGAAGCAGCTTATGGAGCAGCATTATCAGAAGTCAGATCATTAGTAGCTATGAAACATGTAGGATTAAATGTAGCTGCAGACCCATTGATGAGTAGTGCCTATACGGGAGTTAGAGCAGGCTTCGTAATAGTTAGTGCTGATGACCCAAACATGTGGAGTAGCCAAAACGAACAAGATAATAGATATTATGGGTTACACGCCTTCATACCAGTTTTCGAAGCATACACACCAGCTGAAGCTAAAGAAGTAGTTAAATTTGCATTTGACTTCAGTGAGAAACACGAACATCCAGTAATTTTCAGGTCAACCACAAGACTAAGCCATTCTAGAGGGCCAGTAACATTAGGTGAAATACCAAAAATTAAAACAAAAGGAGAATTCAAGAAAGACATACCTAGATTTTCATTAATACCTTTAAATGCAAGGAAACTAAGGATAAAACTTCTAGAGAAATGGGTCAAAATAAAAGAAGAAGTAAACAATATCCCCTTCAATAAAATCGAGGATTATGGAGCTAAAAACCTCATAGTAACTTCTGGAATGGCTTATGGATACGTAAAAGATGCTTTAAAATCATTAAAACTAAGCAGCCGAGTAAACATATTAAAACTTACAACCTCCATCCCCATCCCAGAAAAATTAACATTGAAGGCATTAGAAAACATTGAAAGAATATTAGTTGTTGAAGAAGTTGAACCTATAATTGAGAAAGAAATTAAAAGACTAATACTTGAAAAAAACTTGAACATTGAAGTTTATGGGAAAAAATATGTTCCAAGCTATGGGGAATTAACTATAGACAATGTTACAAGAGCAATTTTAAAGTTCATGGACATTAAGCATCTCAATATACCTTGGAAACCACTAGAGATAAAAAGTGAAATTAAAATACCGAAAAGGCCACCAACACTATGCCCAGGATGCCCACATAGAGCCCTATTCTTTGAATTAAAGAAAGCAGTTTCAAAAACAAAGGTGAAAACAATCTACTGCGGTGATATTGGATGTTACAGTCTAGGGGCACTACCACCCTTTGAAACACAAGACTTCCTAGTGGAAATGGGAGGAAGCATAGGATTAGCAAATGGACTGGCTCACACAACAAATCAATTACCCATAGCTATAATGGGCGACTCAACATTTTTCCATGCATGTATACCAGGACTAATAAACTCAATCTATAACGAAGCACCAATACTAGCTTTAATTTTAGACAATAGAACAACAGCCATGACAGGCCACCAACCACACCCTGGAACCGGAATTAAAGCAACTGGAAATAAAACAGTAATCATATCTCCTGAAAAAATAGTCAGAGGAATAGGCATTGAATATGTAGAAGTTGTAGATCCATATAAATTAAACGAAAGTATAGGAAAACTTGAAAAGGCCATACAATACGTAATTCACAAAAAAAGGGTAGCTGTAATAATAGTTAGAAGGGTATGTGCACTTTTAATATCAATAATAGCTAGAAGAAAAGGATTTGAAAGCCCAAAATATCAAGTCAACACAGATAAATGTAAAGCCTGCAGAATATGCTATAATCTATTCGGGTGCCCAGCCATATCACCTCAACCAGATGGAAAAGCTGTTATAAGCAGGGAACTATGCATTGGATGTAGTGTTTGTAGTCAACTATGTCCATTTAATGCCATAGAATTAATTGAAAAAGGAAGTGGAAGGTGGGATGAAATTTGGTTTTAAACTTGGAAGATGAAACAATTAATATAGTTACATGTGGCGTAGGTGGTCAGGGATTAATAACTCTAGCAAGAATAATTGGTAAAACTGCAGTTAAGAAAAAAATTGAGGTGTTCATATCAGAAATACATGGCATGGCTCAGAGAGGAGGACAAGTAGTAGTTCATATAAGAATTGGAAAACCAGAATCACCATTAATACCCCTTGGTGGAGCAAATGTAATATTAGGATTAGAACTAATAGAAACACTTAGAAATTTAAGATATGCAAACAACAAATCAGTTATAATTGCAAATTTGAGAATAATTAGACCATCAATTCCAAAAGTAGAACTGCCAGAAAAAGAAGAAATACTAGAAATCATAGAGAAAACAGGGGTTAAGCTAATTAAAATAGATGCACTTAAAAAAGCCCAAGAGGCAGGTATACCAATTGCTGAAAACATGGTTATGATCGGAGCACTAATGGCAACGGAAATTCTTGAAAAATATATAACAATACTAGATATTAAAGAAACAATAAAGGAAATCTTTCCCAAAAATATAGTAGGAAAAAACATCAAAGCGCTAGAGCTAGGATATGAAGCTACAAAACAATTTAAATTGAAAAACTAAAGAAATTTTAATGGTGATTAACTTGAAAGAAGCGATTATAGTAATAGACATGTTAAAAGACTTCGTCCATGGAGCACTAAAATGTGAAAGAGCATTAAACATAATTCCAAACATTAAAAAATTATTGGAAGAGGCTAGAAAGAAAGGTGTACCTGTGATTTATGCTAATGATGCACATCTACCTCAAGTAGATCTTGAATTTAAAAAATGGGGACCCCATGCCATAAAGGGAACAGAAGGAGCAGAAGTAATAGATGAACTGAAACCACAAAAAGGAGACTTTATAATTGAGAAAAGACGTTACAGTGCATTCTATGAAACTGGACTAGACATGTTATTAAGAGAATTAAACGTAGACACAGTAATACTAACAGGGCTACACACCAACATATGTGTCAAACATACGGCAGCAGATGCATTCTATAGAGGATATAAAATAGTCATACCTGAAGACTGTGTAACTACATTTACAGAGGAAGAACATCAATGGGGACTAAAATATGAAAAAGAAATCTATGGAGCAGAAATAACAACTTCAGACAAGATAATTGGAAAATGGAGAAAATAGTCTAAACAAAGTGATATTTTCCCATAAATATCCAGTTTTATTTCAACCTAATCAATAAAATTAACATAGTATTCTTAAGCGGTAAAATTAAAAAACAAATTTACAACTAGATAGATAGATATGAAGAAAAAGGATGAATCAACAGAGAAAATTAAAACTTTAGCTATAAAGTATGGTGCAGATTTAGTTGGAATAGCAAACTTAAAATATCTACATGGAATATTCACCTATCCATCAAAATTGCTAGACAAGTTCAATTATGCAATATCAATAGCAGTTAATCTTGACAAGTTTGTTAAGGAGAAATATGACAACACCACAGAAGACAAAGCATTTGCTCTATTAGAAGACATTGCAATAAAAATAGAGAAACACATTAAGTTAAGAGGATATAATGCAAAAATTATCTTACCAGATAAAAGAGTTCAAGATAAAGGACCATTATATTGGTATGGAGAAATATCACATAAGGCAGTAGCTAGAATTGCAGGGCTAGGATGGATTGGTAAAAACCTACTTCTAATAACACCTACATTTGGACCTAGAGTATCACTAGTAACAATACTAACAGACATGCCATTAAAAGCTAACAAACCTATGAAAAATAAATGTTTCAAATGTAATAAATGTGTAATAGCATGTCCAGTAAAAGCATTGAAAGAAAGCAAATTTGAAGACTATCCTAAGAGAATTGAAGATGTACTTGATATCAAGAAGTGTGGAGAATGGATAGATAAGACATGGAGTAAAGGAAGTATATGCTATGAATGCATGACTACTTGTCCTATTGGGGAGGCTAAGCAATCTTCTTGACAGGATAACTAGATTTAATGTTTATATCGCTCTTCAGCTAATTTAAAAGTTAAAATCTCTAAGCGTAACGAAATATTACTTACTTTTTCCAGGGGGACTTTTCAGTTTTAATGCCACACTTTTTGCATTCCCAGTAGTATTCAAGCTTTATTATCCTACCTTTTCGGTCGGTTACATATTTTGGTCTTCTAATCCATTCATGATTACATTTAGATTTAGACTTAGACTTCTTCGACATCTTTCATCCTCCAATTCAGCCAACAATGGTAATTTATCCCTTAAATATTTTGCCCTTAACTATAACATGGACTTTATTATCGCCATAACTACTTGCACTATAATCGAACTTGTCATTATTCCAGCTGCAATAAGCCTGCCACGCTCATCATAATATTTAGAACCAAATTTCCTATCAGTATAAAGACGTATTAATCCGCCAACTCCAAAGGGTACAATATAATGTGGAGGTAGAAACATACCCATAGCAATGCCAATCATAGAAGCAGGGGTGAGAAGCTCTAATAGTGCACCAAGAATACCACCCGCAATAAACAAAATAGGATCAACAGTTCCAGCAATATTACCCGTAGCCAACATTTGATAATACATTTTCGATTGAAGCAAACTTATGGCAGGCATCATTGGAGTACCAAAACCAACATATTTCCAAAGAATAATAGTGAAAATTATACTAACAAAAATTGAAGGGAGCCAACCAGTAATTTTGGACTTAACAATATCCTTAACATCAATTTCAAACTGATCCCTATACTTAATATAGCAAGCTACACCAGGCGTAACCCAAGGTGAAGGTCTAAGCATTGGGAAAACCCAGTATGCGGCATACCCTCTATAACCAGTACTAAATATTGGTAGGTCATAAAGAAAAATAGTGGTTGTACCCATAGTCATACCCGTTTCTCCACTCATTTTCGTTAAAATTACAAGCTCAATAAAGCTTCCAATAAAAAATGCATAAGCAGTAAATATAAGAGAAAGAAGAGGAGGAAGAGGAGCTAAAGGATTAAAGAAATATGCAACAATATGGAGAATAACTCCAATAAATAAAGTTACAAACAAAAGTAACTTTTTATTCATCAGCTCCCTCCAAAGCACTTTAAATAAATAAGCATAACCTAAAGTCTCATCTTCAGCTTCAACCTTCCTTCTACCAAACTTACTCTTCAATAAAAATATAGCTGACAAACCAAAACCACCCAGAATAACCATCCCCAAAGCGGGAGAAATTGTAAAATTAAATATTAGATTATTATAAAATTGCATTGCATTTCTAGAATACTCTACAATCCCCAAATTAACTAGTATAGGAGAAACGATAAGATATGTAGCTAGTCCTGATATAAACACACTTAAAGAAACCTTAGAACTCATGATATATCCAATCGCTATAAAACCTAGACTTAAGGCAACAGCAAATACAAAGCCCTCAGGAAGAAAAGATGTAAAATCAATTGTAGTAAGATCAAATCCAAAAATTAGGGCCAAATATTGAAGGAAAGTAACAATTAAACCTAAAATTGCAGACCAAGCAACAAGTTTAGTTGCACCTCCTCCATTAAAACAAGAGTCAACTAGAGAAGCAGAAACAGCAGTATAAGGAAAAACCATACGCTTACTCTTTATAAATTCCTCACTTAAAATTAATGCAAAAATTAAACCTAAAAATGTAGAGGCAAGTTGAGTTAGGATTATAAAGGAAATTGGAAGAATCCAAAACTCCCAATTTAAACTCTTACTCAAAATAATTTCCCTTGGTGGAGCAAGCCAGGATGGTAACGATACAGTGGGATCATTTTCAATCAAATAGAGTAGAAATCCAATGATAAAATGAACACTCATCATCGAAGAACTAATTATAAGTAATGCTGAAATTTCACCTTTAGAAGAGCCACCAAACAATTTATGAAATAAAGCATAACCCAAAATTATCGAAATAGTTCCAAAGCCAAAACCCCAACCAAAATTAATTCCCAAATATCCATTTATACAAACATATAATGTTACCAATATAATTCCAAGTAAAGCAGCCCTAATAGTAAAAGCTTTCTTTTGAACAGGAAGGTTAGTGTTCAAATTAGTCACCTTGAGGAAGTATATATTATTCTTGATATATAAAAATTTCTATACATACATAAATTCCTATATATATTATGAATATTCATCCACCAACACACCTCAATACACCATCAACTAGCAACATAACTAAACCAATGCTTAAAAATTTGTTCACACAAATAGATTTTTAACATTTAAAGTGAACAAGAAATGAGCAAAAATAAAAATGCAAAAACACATTTAGCATCAACAAGTATACCCAATACTCGTAACAAACAAAGCTAAATACAATCATTGTGAAAAACTAGAAAAGTAATTAGGTGTCATTTAAACAGAATGAGTCTAGCAAATATATCCAATAAACTTTAACCCGGAAATAGTTAGAAGAGTAGAAGTTAATCCTACAATAAATCCAGCAAAAACTTCATAAAATGAATGTGCTCCGATTTTAACCCTAGCCCATCCGACAAGTAGTATTAATGGAGAAAAAAGCAGAAAAATAGTAAAACCAATCATATGAAAGAAGGTTAAAAAAATTGTGATTGTAGCAATATGAACACTAACCTTCCAATAAAAAGACAGAAGCATTAATGCTACACATGAAACCATAGATACTAACTCAAGAATGAACATAACATTGAAATTTAAAAACTTAAAAATGATAGCAGAACAAAAATAAAAAATGATTCCTGGAATAAAAAGCAGGGGTCTATGCTCCCTATTAGAAACGAAAAAATCCCCTTTAACAATAAAACTTCCATATAATATTGGTGCAATTATTGGGCCAAGAACATGCAAAAATATTCCAAGCAATACCATACGAATCTCAACACCATAAACGTAACATAAAAACAGAATTTCAATTAAAGCAATAACAGGATAACATAACAATGCCGAAACAAGTCTTGCTAAGAGAAAAATCAAAAAAATCAACTCACTTTGACTTAAATATAGTATTTGAAGTCTCAATAACATCTGCCTGAACAATATTACCCTTAACTTTACCATAAACAGTAATTTTCTCTCCCTTGACTATAAATGCCACACCTCGAAAGACAACCCTAACACCTGAAACCCTTAAAAATGTCCTATGACCATGATCTTCTTCAATCAGCCTACTAGAAATTGACCAAGGCCAACCAGTAACATAATATGTTAAAACTGGTTTATCATCAACAATTCCTTCAAATTTAACATTCAACCCATCAACATTATCGATATCCTTAGAAGAAACCACATAGTATATTGTATTATCAACCTCAATCTTTGGAAACAGGATAGGGCGTTTTTTCCACATATAATCCACCTAAAAAGAATATAGCTAGGTTAAATATTAACTTAATTAATAGCAGAATTCAACGCTAATATTATTACTTAAAGCTAAAGATGAAAGCTTAGACTTTAATTCTAAGTAATATTGCATGTACTCTATTTTATTGAATAAAATTCTCTCTATTACTGGCAGCAGATGTGAGGAATAGGTTAGAATGGCATTCTTAATGTAAGGCCAATTTCCAGCCTTAATGTTAAGTTTATCAACTATAAGATAATCTACATTCACCCTCTTTAACTCCTTAATTAATAATTCAAGTTCACTTTCACAAATAATGGGTATTAAGGGACCTAGAAAGGCAAAGGTTGTAAAGCCATACTCTTTCAATTTCCTCAATGCATCTAACCTCTCCTGAATCCCTGAAGCCCGTGGCTCAAAAATTAGTCTTACATCCTCACGTACAGTATTTATTGTCAATCCAATCTCAATATCCTTAAACAGTTTTAGTAAATCAACATCTCTAACCACAAGATTCGACTTAGTTAAAATAGTTACTGGAAAATTTTTTGATGCAAGTACTCTAAGTATTTTTCTAGTCAATTTATATTTGGATTCAACTGGCTGATAAGGGTCAGTAACACTACTCAATAAAACTCTGCCAAATCTAGCACTCCTCAAATCTTTAATCAATATTCTAGGAGCATTAACCTTTACATGAACAAATTCACCCCAATTTAATCCAGCTGGAAAACGCTTTAACATATATCTAGCATAGCAATAGACGCAACCATGCATACATCCAAAATAAGGATTAATAGAATAGTCAATACCATAAATGCCACTTTTACTCAGAACAGATTTCACAAAAACCTCTCTAACCTGCAAACAAACCACAATATCCATATTTCATAATACTACATAATAGATTTATCCCCCCAATATAATAAAATAGATGAAAAATGAAAAAGAAATTTGTAAAGAAAATTAAGAAGAAAATTCCATGGATTGAACATATAATAGAAAATGCAAAGGACGCCCTAGAACTAAACATACCTGCTGAAGATATTAAAGTAAAAATACCTAGAAAAACAATCTGCATTTATTGCCGAGGAACTAAAAAACTATGTGGAAAGTCAAGGTGTCCAGTAATAGTCAAACTCTATTCTTATCTAAAAGTTAAACCATTAATCGACAGAAAAGCTATAGAGGGATCATCTCCACCAGCAATATTCGTCGGCAGATTTGGCTATCCACTAGTATATGCTGGCCCATTGACTCCACCCTTTATAGGAGACACCTTCATTTATGATTATCCCGAACAATGGCTAGGAATGAATATTGACCAAATAATTGAATTTAGATTAAAGCTAATCAGAGGAAAATATCTAGTCAATGTTAAAAAGCCTCAAAAAGCTGGAAAGAAATTTAGTTTAACACTCGAATTAGCCTTAGCCGCTAGGCCAGTTGAAACAGAAGTTCAATTCAAAAGAAAACCTGGAAGAACAATAGTACTCGACGATGAAGTTCAACCTATGGGACCATCAGCACCTCTCATCAAACTAGATATCTCAAATCCAAGTGTAGATAGAAATCTTGAGAAAGCATACTATGATTATGATTTAAAAGCTAGTGAAGCAATACTTGAATTATACCAGAAAAAAGTTCCAGTATCAAGAATTCAAAGAGCATTCAGCATTGGAGCATTTGGGTTAAGAAACTTAAGAAGACTAGTCCCAACAAGATGGAGTATAACTGCTATAGACAGCATAATTTCAAGACGACTTAGAGACGAGATAATAAAAAGAAATCCAATAATAGATGAATATCGAGTCTACGAGTCAAATGAAATAGGCAATAAATTCATAGTATTAATGCTCCCTGAAGCATGGAGTTATGAATCGATAGAAGCATGGTATCCAGGATCAGCATGGAACCCAACAACCCAGCACATAATGATGGGAGGAGACTGGGAAGGATACATGGGAAGAACAACATATGCCAAAATAGGAGGCTGCTACTATGCAGCCAGACTAGCAGTAACAGAACACCTAGCTACAGAAAGAAGACAAGCAGCAGTCATAATTCTAAGAGAAGCATACCCAGACTACATACTCCCATTAGGAGTATGGCAGGTTAGAGAAAACGTAAGAAACGCATTAAGATCCAAACCAGTAAAATTTGATAACCTAAAAGAAACGTTAAGCTGCATCTCTAAAAAATTAAAAATAAAAATAGACTACTGGATAGAAGCAAGTGAACTACTAAGAAGAGCATTATATCAAAGAAGAATCACAGAATATATTAAAAAAGAAGAAGGAAAGACTGAACTATGCATACATATGAAACAACTAGAGAAAGAATATTAAAACTATTAAGGAAAAGTAGAAGACCATTAACTGTAGATGACATAGTTTTAATTTTAAATTTAGATCCAAGAGTAAAAAATCAAATCTACAGCCACATCAAACATATAGCAAGAAGCCTACGAGCAAAAACTGGAGGAAGACAAGAGATAGTAATGATACCGCCAAGATGCATCAAGTGTGGATATATATTCAAAAAACTAAAGAAGCTAAAGAAACCATCAAAATGCCCAAAATGTAAAAGCGAAAGAATCGAACCACCAACATTCATGATAAAACAAGTATAACAAGATTTCTAAAATAATACGATAATAGTATAACCATGATGACAACTTTTAAAGCACATCCATACGGTTCATCCGATATTTAGAAAGCAAAACAGCGATGAACATGTATAGTATGGGCATAAAAATAGTAGTAGAACTCTTACCAAAAATAATCTGCTGATATGATACATTCGGCAAATAGTAGTATAATGGGTTAGATAGATGAATAATGAATACGGGTAAGAAGCCCAGGATATACCACAAAATCAGGTATAAGATGAAGGTTCCAAGAGTCCTCAACAATAATACATTGATTAACATGGTTATAGATAAGGGTATAAGTGAAGCCCAAACAATACTAATAAAACTTAAAGAAAAATCTAACAAGTCTTGCGGTGCATAGACAATTACATAAGAATAGAATATCATTAGAAATGAAGATAGAGCTAGATAAAATATAAATAAAATAATCAATGCAAGAATTTTTCCAATAATAAATGCCATTCTACTAATAGGCTTAGAAAAAATTAATCGTGCATGCCTACTTTCAAATTCAAATGAAAAAACATCAATAGATAAAGCAACAATAATTAACGGAAAACCGAAATAGATATTCCTTAAAACATAAGCTCCATCAAAAGAACCAGCTTTACTATGCATGTAAATACCTACTAATGAACCAAAAAGAGAGAAGAATAGCAAAACATAAAAACGAATACTTTTGAGAAGCCTAAAAAATTCATATAGGAAAACAGCTTTAACAACCCTCAACACCAATAACCCCCAAATAAAATTCTCTTAAGCCAATTGAACCATTACTCTTCCACTCACCCACAATTCTTCCATTATGTATGACTCCAACCCTAGAACACAGTTCTTCAGCCTCATTAACATCATTAGTTGACAAAAAGACAGTAACTCCACTACTAACAATTCTCTTAATGTAACTTCTAAGCACTGGGATAATTTCAGGACTCAAACCACTTGTAGGCTCATCCATAACCAAAAGCCTAGGCCTATTAATCAAAGCTTGAGCTAAACCTAAACGCTTGATCATACCCCTACTATAATGCCCAATCCTATCAAACATCCTATCCCTCAAACCCACAAAACTCAAAACCTCTAAAACCCTATCCTTAAGCTTAACACCATCCAAACAAAAAAGCCTACCATAAAAGCACAAAATATCAAATGCATTAAACTGCACTGGGAAATAAGGATCGTCAGGAACATATCCAACCATACGTAAAGCTTTAATCCTCTCAGACTCAACATTCATATTCAATCTAAAGAGCCTAACAAATCCAGAAGAAGGTCTAAGCAAACCTAGAATAAGTTTAATTAAAGTAGACTTACCAGCACCATTAGGGCCAAGTACACCGAAAACCTCTCCATCCAAAACCCTTAAATTAACATTACTCAGAACAACAAATCCACCAAATTTCTTAGCTAAATTTTCCACACGAATTATAGTATTACAAGTCATGTCCATAAAATTTATAAAATAAAGTTATATATATATTGGGAGGTTTGCTTTATGTCAATAAAATATTATTTAAATTTAAAAAGAAAAATGATAAAGACACTAACAATACTACTAATCCTACTGAGCACAATACCTACAATAGCTATTGCTACAAAATTCTACCCACCATATGATTATGAAAACAACAATCATAATGGATGGTCTGTGGGAATTGCAGAAAGTAATCATTATTCAACTGCTCATATAAGTGAAGGAAAACATGAACTTTATGCTTCCTGTGTGGCAGCCACTCCTTATGGGGAAGCATTAGCAGAAGCTTGGGGTAAATATGGCGTATACTTTAATCCACCTGATAGCGGTTATTATACTATCGCAACCCTCATAAAGTGGAGAGGAACTATTACTCAATGGGTTACTGGTATCGGCTTTTTTGATCGTCATATCATAATATATTCGAAATTACAAATAATTGATACGTCAACCAATAATATTGTCGACAGCAAAACAGTATACATATTATATACCAGTGATCTAATTAGCAGGAGATTAGATGAAGACTGTACGATAAAACTGTCTTATGTTTATCTTCAAAATACAAAAACATACAAAATTGAGGTCATAAACAGAGTAGAAACATATGTACATCTCGTTGGTACTGGAGGACAAGAAAGCACTGGTAACTTCTGGTCTGCTTATGAGCCTTCTTGGGTACAAACGACATACATCGAAATAGTAAAAGAGACATAAAATAACATTTTATGCACTTCAACCATTAACTTTAAAGTACACCGCGAACTTTTCTAACAGTAGAGAAGGGAGACTGGACTATGTCTACATATGAAACAATTAGAGAAAGAATAATACAAGCACTAAGGAAAAATAACAGGTCATTAACCGTAGATGACCTAGTCGTAATTTTAGGGTTAAAACCAACCATAAAAAATCAACTATATAATCATATAATACATGCAGCAAAAAGTCTCAGAGCAAAAACAAGAGGAGGAGAAGAAATAGTAATGATACCGCCAAGATGCGTCAAGTGTGGATATATATTCACAAAACTAAAGAAAGTTAAAAAACCATCAAAATGCCCGAAATGCAAAAGCCAGAGAATTGAACTACCAACATTCATGATAAAACAGACGTAGCTCCTTCTAAGTAAAGGTAAATCAAGAAAAGAGACATGACAATAGACTTGAACCAGATCCACATAACATAAATATAAACCATGTTAATACAATAAGACGTGAAAAGGGAATTAGAAGAGCATTGAAATTCAGAATCACAGAAATAACCAAGAAACCCCAATATGAATCCTACTTATATAAATGTATATCACCCATACCCTTCAGAAAATACAAAAGAAGAGACGAATATCTAAAATACGCAATTCCAAGAGGATTCAAAAAGAAGCTACTAGTATATAACGACAAAGCTGTGGGACAAATAGAATATGCACCCACAAATGCTTCCGGATATCCAATCTTCGGCGAGGACATGGTGGTAATGAACTGTATTTGGGTCTTAAGGAAAGTCAAGGGACAAAATCTCGGTAGGAAACTCATGAAAGAAATGATTGAAGACTATAAAGAAACACAGGGATTTGCAACCATAGCATTAGAAAATCATTGGAGCCCATGGTTCAAGAAATGGCAGATGGAAAAACTCGGATTTAAGTCAATAGATTCAATAAAAGTGAAAAACAAAATCAAGCACACAAACAAGTGTTTTAAAATCCACTTAATGTGGCTGCCAAAAAACGGAAAAACAAAAACTCCAAGATGGAATAAAATGAAGATGCTAGAAGGAGTAAAATTCTGCATAGCACACCCCCTCTACAACGCCGACCGATGGAGAATTGAGAGAATACTCGAAGAGTGTTGAGTAGGTATAGTCATTTAAAGCATTAAGACATACGATTTATGGGAGGGTTAAAATGAAAAGTGAAATGGTTAGAGCACATCTCTACATTTCTGGTAGAGTTCAAGGCGTATTTTTCAGAAGTAACATGAGGAGAATAGCTATGAAGTACGGTGTTAAAGGCTGGGTTATGAATTTACCTGATGGACGGGTTGAGGCAATATTAGAGGGCCCCAAAGATGCTGTACTAAATGTCATTAAATGGGCAAGAAGGGGTCCTCCACTAGCATATGTAACCGACCTTCAAGTAATCTGGGAGAAATACGAGGGAGAGTTTAGCAATTTCAGGATTAAGTATTATTGAAAACCTCACTATAACCCACTAGATTCAAATCGATCACAATGTCCATCATTCTAACTAACTCAAGTAAATTCTCTCTTTCAATCAAACTTACATCACTACCCTTATCCTCACTTAATCTTTGACCAAAATATCCATTAGCAATAAAAGTTTCAGCCTTCTCTAAAACTTTGGGAAGCAAGCCGAGATCTCCGATCTGAAAATACAATGTGATGTCGTTTATCATCAAAATTGGTGAAGGATTCTCAAGATATTCTTTTAACAATCTATCACAAGTCTTTCTATTCAATTCAGCAAAGGTAACAACTTCAAATGAACTCCTTCCCATCAATCTCGGTGCATAAATTCTATCCGTATAATATTTAATTCCAAGAGGAAGAGCCTCGAATTCGATTAGCTTTCCACCAATGACATCATTATCTATCCTGATTTTATTAGGAGCAAAGTCTAAGACGGTCACATCCTTAGATAAGCCAATTTCAGTTAATTTAAAGAGTATTCTTAAAGTCAGAATAGTCTTACCTCTACCCACATCACCCACAACAAGAGTCCTTTTACCAATAAGATCCTCAATCCGCAATCTTTCACATCCAAAAATTCTTTAAGCTAAGTTGAATTTAACCTTACAAAAATAATGATTTAACTTCAACATTAGGATTCCCCACCCCCTCCCCTACTTGACATTTAGATCTTAAATATTGTTTTGCTGTTTTGTCTGGTGGGGTTTGAGGGAGGATTACCTGCGGGGATTTGAGGATGCCCTTGAACTGGCTCTCCTAAAAATAAAGAAATCAAATACTGTTGAGCAATGCAGAGAAACAATAGAATACCTAATCAAAGAAAAA
>NZ_JBTVBB010000053.1:0-7004 GCF_058356305.1 Candidatus Culexmicrobium sp. | reverse complement strand
TACTTAGCCATGTATGAATGTGCACTTCTTTCAATTCCGTTTATTGGGTTCTGATTGGTGCATACTTAGGAGATGGTTATGCACATTTTTACTTTCAATTCCCTGTATTGGGTTCGTGATGGGTTCTAGGACGATTAGTCCGTTTTGAGCTAGTTCTTTCAATTCCCTTTATTGGGTTCAAAAAAGAATATAGAGGAAATACGAGAAGCAATAAACAACTTTCAATTCCCTTTATTGGGTTCCGATATTAATTTTTTCTTTTTTAGGGTTAAAAGGCTTTTTGGAGGCTTCTTTTCTGAGTGATCATGGGAACTGAATAAACTTGTAAGAAATTAATGATGAAAGTACCGGTTAGATTTTAAAATAAATTAAAGGATTAGTGATAAATATTTGATTTAGCTCTAAGATTTGAATAGGATAGGTATTTGGAGAAATAGTGATGGTTTCTAGTTTCGTATGTGCTAAGGTTAATGAGCTGACAAGTGAATTTAATAAAGATGTAATTAATGCTTTGAAGAATATTTCTAATGATGTTAATCGTTTTTTGTATTTTATGGCTTGGCTTAACACTAAAATTGAGGAATGGGGTTTTGGTAAGATAATTATTGTGGGAGGGTTTGCAGTCGAATTCTTTACTGGTTCAACTTATAGGACATTAGATGTGGACATAATAGTTGAAGATGGTAAAGCAATAAGTATTATTGAGAATTTTCTTAGTATGATTTCTGAAAAGCCATGTAGAGCTTTTTTACCATTATTTGAAACCATTGCCACTAGGGGTATTGAAATTGTTGGGACAGTCTATAATAAGGCTAAGAGTCCGATTAAGATTGAAGTGAACAGTTACTATGTATATTTAGAAGCACCTGAAGAACTTATAGTGAAATATTTATCAGCATGGAAATACTGGAGAAGTGAGATTGATAGAGATAAAGTGTTAGCATTAATAGCAGTTTTATGGGATAAAATTGATAGACAATACATTTTAAAGAGAGTTGAAGGAGAGAATGTGAAGGATAAATTGATGGAAGCCTTAAAACTACTTGAAATGGATTGATTATTATGAATAGAAACAAGCTGAGAAAAGCAATAAAAATTTCATTAAAACTACGTGAAGGAAAAAGGCTTAGGGGAAGTAAGCGTTCAATTGAGGATGCAATTAAACTGGCAAGATTAGCGAGAAGTGTAATTGAAGCCATGGAGAAGAATGGATTAATAGAATTTAGGAGAGAGAATGGACTATTAGAGATTATAGTTCGATTGGGGATTCATAAGTAAGCTTAGATTCCATGGTTATTTTATTCTAATCTTGTTGGAATTCCATCTCCATGAATATCAACATACCCAGCTCTCAATTTTTTCTTTAATTCTACTATTGCAACTACACCTATCCTTGACAGATAATCTAAAGCTAAGAACTCTAAATTATCTATAGATTCAACATGATATCCCTAGCTCATATTCAATTTTATTGCTGAACGGTACCCATCTAAATCTTGGATATTCAATGGTTATTTGCAGATGCATTCTACAATAAATAGTTGAATTATTAGGAAAAACTACCATTAACAACATAGATGCTATCACTAGGATCGCACAAAATAGCAAAGAAATCTCCATTAAGCCAGACAAACGAGACAGAGAAACACTTATGGTGAAGCGAACAGCAATACTTGCATCAACAGCATTACCATCAGACCTAGAATATTGGCACCAACATCAGAAGCAATAACATCATAAATAGAGAAAAAGTTCACGAAAATACATGCATAATAAAGTCTATCAAACATTATTGACTATAGTTGGAAACAAGTTTAACATATCTTCGAATCACTTATTAATTGTTTACTTAGAAATATCCAAGTTGTAAAGAATAATTAAGTTAACATTATTATTAAGCCGTATAGGTGTCATGAAGTGAAGTGGAGCGAGCTGCCGAGGCCTGCAAGATACTATATACTCTATCACACTATAATTGCACCTATACTCTTCACATGGTATATGCTACCCTACAATCTCCTTGAAGAAGGTTATATGATACTTGAACTAGGAATACTATACACAGCTGTAGATATACTCTCAATACCTGCAAAACTCCTACTCGGCATGTACTTCACATTTCATGATGTAAAGAGAGGGCTACTTCTAATCGACGCACTAGAATCCATAACACTATTCCTTCTCTATCTCGCCAAGGGAAATTTAGCCCCTATCTTTATTGGACTATCACTTTTAATCTCAAACATTACAAGAACTTTTTATCCACTATATCAGGCATATGAGAGAGCAGTATATCCAGAGGATAGAATGAAGGAGACACTTATATGGCACATGGCTCTACCTGAAGCTGCAATAGTCCTCAGCTATCCAATATTAGGCTATGTCTTTGGCCTCCTCTATCCAAACTTGAATTATATTAGGATAGGATTCCTATTCTTCGCGACAGTCAGTATAATTTTAGCCTTATACATCTTAAAGTTCTTCCAACCAGTAATCTTGAAAGGAAAAAGTGAGAAGAAATCAATATTAAAAGACATTGAAAATCTAGTCAATATACTTAAAGGAAAACTTAAACTATACTTCATAATTAATATGCTATATTTGCTGGCATGGCGCTTCATTCCAATATTCATAGTCGTAAATTACATTATTGAAGAGTATAGTGGAAATTTATTTCACATAGCCCTATTCGAAGCCTTCATTAGCCTAGCTACAGTAACCTCAATGCTTATCGTAAACAGAATACATGAACGCTATGGCTTTTATGCAATGATAATCTCAACCATTGGCATAGCTATAACAACACTCACATTCTACTTGAAGCCACCCTTCTACATACTTCTATCCCTTGCTTTTATTACAAGAATATTCGACGCAACATGGTTTGTCTTTAACAGAAACTGGCTCTTCAAAACAATAACGAAAGAAGAGGCAGCCCTCATCACTACTGGTATATCAGCACTAAACTCTACAATATTTCTAGTAATGCCTCTCATTACAAGTATACTAGCAACAATTTCCCCAAGCCTCCCATACCTCGCAGGATCCATATTAATAGCCTCTACTATACCATTCCTAATAAGAGCCACCCAAATAGAAAATATAAGATAATTTAAAGAATCATTAGCCACCTCTAGCATTTCATTAATTTCAAAAATAGAGAAGAAGCTTATAAGCTTCAATTCACCAAAATCCTACACTCAACCCAATAGAGCATAAACTAAACAATTTAATGATTAAATGGAAGGTAGAAATTGAAAGTTAACGAAGTTATGGAAAGAAAATTTAGACAACCTTACTATAAAAGCTCAAAAAGAAAAGAAAGCAATTTAACTCTCGTAAATAAAGCCAAAACCCTTCCAAAAGAAGTGGATTATAAAAGGGTCAAGTCATGCTCATTAAAGTTCTATAAGAAAGAAACAATATTCACCCACATGAAATATACTAAAATAACATTTAAGATGAGAAAGAAGAAGTTAAATGAATAACTACACATCATTTCAACTTACATTCCATGTAATGTATCTGCGTATTCTTAATTTTCTTAGAGTTTAGCTTTTCAAAGTCTTTATCGAAAGTGTAGAAGTTTGGATAATTTGCTTCTACAGCTGTTGACAGAACTAAGGAATCTATTTCAGGTAAATTGAATTCTCTTCTAATATGAGAAGCGATAATACATGTTTCTTGACGTACAGGTATTATTCTAAACATTTTTGTGAGTATATCTTTTATCTCTAGAAATTTACTTTCAACACCATACTTAACTGAGTAATAGTGAACTTCATGCAGCGATATTATTGACACTCCCCTTAACCTATATTCATTTAAAATTTTTCGAGCAACATCAAATCTATCTTCCTCTTTAAATAAATAGGCAATTAAAACATTAGAATCATACAATGCTCTACCCACGTTCACCAACCTTTCTAGATCTATCTAAATCTTCAGCAAGCCCCTTTAACGAATATCCAGGATTCAACACTCCCGCCAAATCACTTAAACCCAAAACCTTTTCCAAGATAATTCTATTTTTCTCGTCCACATACACCTTAACATAATCTCCAACATTTATGTTAAGCTTCTCACTAACCTCCTTCGGAATAGTAATTTGCCTCTTCCTAGTCACCTTAACTATTCTCAAATAATTCACCAAAAGTTAAACTAAGTACTACTATTTAAAAGTACTGAAAAAATTTGTACTACTAATAATGACCTCGCCATAAGAGATTTTTCATCATGATAATGTCATATCACCCCCTACGCGTCAATAAACAATTAAGGAGTAACTAAATTCAATAGTTTCTTATAATTGCTCCTCCCTTGAAAGATCTATTCTCCTATCATTTATTAGCTCTTTAATTATCCTTTCAGCATTAATTCCCCTAACAGGTTTACATGCTTCTTCTAATAGTTCAGGCTTACCTAACACTCCTGAATAATCTCTAACTTTTATTTTCTTACGAGGCTTAACAACAGCCTTCTTCTCATCATAAATAAAAATTAATTCAGAGCCCTCAGATAAACCCCAAATTCTCCTAATTTCAACTGGAAGAGTTAATTGACCCTTCTTTCTAACCTTAACTCTAACTTTTCTCAAAAAATCCACCATAATACCATTAAATCCAACATTATAATTAAATCTAACTAGAAATTTTCTACGAAGTTGGAATTCAGATATAATTTAATCCCTTCAACCTCTGTGCTCTAGCTCTATATTCCTCAGCTTTCCTCCTATACTTAAAGTATAAAATGGGTATAACAAATTCATAAGCATAACCCCGTCTCCTAAATGGAAGCACTAAAAAGATTAACACTAAAACCGCATAAAATCCAATAAGCAACGACAAAAACACCAGTAAAACAAGTGTAATCATTAACCCAATCTTAGCATCCCTAGCCTTACGCTCATAAATTTGTGCTTCAATCAACCATTTTCCACGCTCAACCTTCCTTTCAACATGCTTTGGAAAATAATTCAACCTTCTCCTTAAATCATCAAACCCCCTAGGCAAATCAATATAGCAATGATCACCATAAACATGAATAATTATTCTCCTAAAAAACCCAATTTTAATAAAAACCATCCTCAAAACATTATTACTAAAATACTTCTCAACCCTATACTTAGACCCCCTCTCCTCAAGATACCTCTCAACATACTCAAGCAACTTTTCAGCTGAAACCCTAACACCAATCCATCTTTCAACCATACATTAATAAAATTGATTCTAGTTCTTAAGTAATTTAGTACGTTTATAAAAGAAGCCATGATGTCAATATAGGCTTTCTCTAAAACCACAATATACAAACTGTTAGAATGCACATCTAATAACATGGAAGTTTACATATAACAACAAGTCAACAATCAATCAAAAGTCTATATCCAATAAACGGGTTTGAAATTCTGCTCTCTATAAAATCCTTAACCCATGGAGGAAGTTGAAGAAACATTCTTTTTAACGATACCCTATCATCCAAACGCATTTTTGATGTTGATGCTGCTAATATATCACAAGTTATCAATGGATGCAATAAATAGTATGCTAGAGCATACTGCTCACTTGCATTCTTTGATACTACCAGAATGCATCTTAACAAGTTGAACAATTCACGTACTATGTTCCGGCTTTCAATACATCGCTTTAATGAGATTTTTATGCCCATTTCTCTTAGAAGAGACTCAAGAGATTTTACCTCATTATCCTCAACGTAATATCGCTTTCCATATTTTAAAATTAAACTAAGTGCTTCACTTATTTTCCGCATAGCATGATGGTGTAACATTATTGCTAGCGCCATACTTCTAATTATCCTCAAATTAAAATCTTGAAGCTTTTTAGTAAGATAAGCGGATATCACTTCATGTCCAGGTGCACCCTTGCCTCTCCTAATTAATGATTGATATGGATCATAAGCTTTGCCTATATCATGTAGTGCATAAGTAGTGATGAGTATTCTTTTAGCTTCACTTAAATTAATTTTAAACTTATGACTAATTTGAAGATGATAATTCCATTCTAAATATATTTTATTTAGAAAATCAATACCTCTACTAATGTGACTTTCCAAAGTTTCTTCTCTTTCACCAGGTTTATAATAAGCATACAGAGTCATTTAAGTCACCATGAAACCATACATTTCATTGTAAAATTTTTTAGGAATAATTATTGCTATTACGTTATTATAATTGATGAAACTATATAACTTGAGTCTATTGACAATTAATTTTTTTAGATCTAATTTAAAACATGTAACATATCCTTTAGAACTTATCTTTAATGCTTTTAAGTCATAATTAGATAGAGACATTAAATCGTGAGGAGACAATGGAAAACTGCTTTCTATAAAAATTTCTTTTAATTCTTTCATTGAATATTCGTCACCGACTCTAAAATCAAATTTAGAATTTAACTGTACTAATCCAATAATTAATGGATTGTCTCTTACAATATTTCCATAGTATTCCATTAGACGTACGACGTTTTCTGAACTCACATTTAATTTGAACAATATATTGGAAAATATGGTTGATATTGCAGGGTTTACTTTGGGAGAGAAACCAGCTTTTAAATATACATATTCCATGAATTTTTCATACCCTATTTTGGAATCCACTATGGGTAGATGCCAAAATATTTTCTTAAGATTTGTTGAAATAAATTGAAATGTCTCTTGGATTATTTCTATTGGATAGACTGTATATTTTTCTCCTCCTTCGCTTTTATCATAGAAAATTGTTAAGTGGCCTTCCTTGTTTTCTTCTTTCCTTAAAAGTCTTCCAACTCTCTGTACTAAGGAAGTTGGTGGTGCAATTTCGGTTATCATAGCATCCGAGGATAAATCAACACCTGCCTCTATAACTTGTGTTGATATTAAAAACCATTTATCTAAATTAGCTATTTTATTTAATCTAGATAATCTCTCCTTTGCAATTATTTTACTGTGAAGTATTATTGGATTAAACTCCATTAATCCTGATGATAAGTTAATGCATTTTCTGATAG
>NZ_JBTVBB010000052.1:0-16726 GCF_058356305.1 Candidatus Culexmicrobium sp. | reverse complement strand
AAGCATAGTAGACTTCGGTGGTACTACATGGGACGCATATCCACTAGACTTAATATTCGAAAGACTATTCATATTTGATGAAAGGTATGAGCCAATACCATGGCTCTGTAAAAGCTACACTGTCTCTGATGATGGACTCGTATGGACGCTTGAATTAGTAGATAATGTAACATGGCATGATGGAAAACCATTCACAGCTGAGGACGTTAAATTCACAATCGAGTACATTCAAGAGAATAGGGCACCATGGTGGTATGGTAGCGTTGCACCCATAGAGAAAGTTGAAGTAGTTGACACCTATACAGTTCGAATATATCTAAAGGAAGTATACGTATGGTTCCTAAGGAAAATGGCAGATCTACCAATGGTTCCAAAACATTTATGGGAGAACATTCCATGGAATACAACTAATCCACCAATGATAGGTACAGGACCATTCAAATGGGTTCGAAGAATACCTGGCGAATACGTCGAATTAGAAAAGAATCCAAATTACTGGAAAGCAGGATGCCCAAAGGTCGACAGAATAATATTCCCAATAATAACTAATCCATCTGCAATGCTACTAGCCTTAAAGAAAGGTGAAATACACTATATGACTTGGTATGTGCCTCCCGCAGCAATAAGTGATGTAGCCAGAGATCCAAATCTAAAGTTATACTCCACACCCTCACCATCCTTCTACTATCTAGGATTTAATTTAAAGATATACCCATTAAGCGAAAAAGCAGTGAGAAAAGCCATCGCCATGATAATTGACAAAGAAAAAATAGTAAATGAACTATTGATGGGATGGGCTAGACCAGCCGATTGGTTCTGTGCACCAACATACGAGTACTGGTGGAATGCAAATGCTACAACACCAGAACATAACCCAGAATTAGCAGCAAAAATACTTGACGAAGCAGGTTTCATAGACATAGATGGTGATGGAATAAGAGAGATACCATTGGAATTTAAACCGGGACTTACAGTAGCATCATCTAAACCAACCTTCAATCCAGGAGAAACACTAGTGATAAATGGAAGGTTAACTACTGAAAAAATGGAGCCAATAGCAGGTGAAAATGTAACAATCACAGTTTATGATCCATTAAACAGAGTATTTCTCGAACAAGTTGTAACAACAGATGAAAAAGGAGAATTCAAAATAACATACACATTAGTTGAAGGAGTACCACTAGGTACATATACAGTTAAAGCAAAAGCACTAGGAGAAGAGGCAACTGCAACATTTAGTGTTGAACTTCCACCACCACCAACACCACCTCCACCATCATTCTGGGAATTATATGGCGGATATGTAATTGGAGGAATAGGAATTCTAATAGCATTGGCCGCTGTTGCATGGGCAACCATGATGAGAAAGAAAACCTAAGCCTAATTATTTTTTTATTCTCTAAAATAAAACAGCAGAGACAGCCACAATTAGGGACGGCGTAGAATTAATAATTAAGTTAGAAATATTCTAGGATGAAGGTGAGAGTGATGACTATAGATTTGACGTCTATAGGCTTTATACTTATATTTATAGGTTTCATGATAATATTCATAGGTACACTCATCTATGCTCTAAAACAAAGTAAAGGTGAAGTTAAAGGTGGTGGAGTAGTTTTAATTGGACCATTCCCAATAGTTTGGGGGACAGGTCCAAGAATAGTTTTAATTCTAACTATAATATCAATTATCGTCTTAATAGTAATTGCGACACTTTTAATGGTAGGGTGGTAATAATGATTAGAAAATGCGAAATATGCAATAAACGTGATGCCAAGTATGTATGCCAAGAATGCGGTAGGGAAATTTGTGAATTATGTTTTAATCCATCTCTATGGCTATGCATAGAATGCACAGATAAAATGCAAAGAGGTATCACTAAAGTTGACAAGACGGTAATTATGTCCGCAGGTTTAGATTATTTAATGAAAATATTGATCATTGGATTTATTGTAATGTTTATTGGAATCACATTAATCATGATAGCATCACTTTTAGGAGGAAAAATCTCTGGCGGTATAATAATATTTCCATTTATTCCAATACCATTAATATTTGGCTTTGGTCCAGAAGCCACCACTACAATTATAATAGCAGCAGTGCTCATGATAATATTGATAATATTAACATACTTCACTACTAGAAAGCTCTATATTGCCGAGTATTGAAAATGTCTTTAAACCTTATAAAGATATATTTTGTGAGTTGTCCACACATCAGGCAAAACTTCCACTCTCAAAGGCTGCCACCCAGGAATTTCAAAGTCGTGAGAAACAATTCTAGCACCAGATTTAAGCTCCCTTTTTAATTTAGGTTTAAGCTTCTCATTAACACTAGTGAGTAAATATAAAGTGACAACATCAGCTTCACTAATATCAACATCAAAAAAGTTACCATGAATAATTTTAACTTTATTCTCCAAATTATACATTTTAATTTTCTTTTCAATTTCATAAATTAACTGGGGTCTAATTTCCACCCCAATAGCTTTAGCTCCAAATTCTAAGGCAGCAATAATTAGGATGCGGCCATCACCAGCACCTAAATCATATACAACTTCACCCGGTTTTACATCAGCTAATTTTAGCATACGTCTTACTACAGGTTCAGGAGTTGAAACAAACGGGACATCGTAATGCAATACTTTACCTCCAAAACCAAACTATATTTCTCGTACTAATTTTCTTTACGCTCAAACACTTCAAACAAAAATACACTAATATTATAATTTACATCATAAAGCGGAAGATTTGTTAAGGAGTATGACGGTATTGAAAGAGGAGGAATATTTGTGTATAGGATAGAGCCAGATATGATTAAAAGATTAGAACTATGGATTGAAGATCAAAAAAGATTTCTTGAATACTCGAAAATTAGTTTAAAGGAACTTGAAAAGGCAGACAGATTGACCTTGATGATTGCAGCTAGAACTGCATGCTCACAGATTATGAGGACAATTAAGGGTTTTGATGGATGGCTTCAAAATCCATTAGTTATAGGATTAATGCCCTATGAAATGCTAAAGGAAATTCAAGAAAAATTATGGAAGATAATGTTTGAATTAACAAACTTCGACATTAAACATACAAGTGAATATAGAGAATATCTTAAGAAAGTTATAGCTGAAAAGAAAGTACTCCCCCCAATACCACCGAAGGAAGAAGAGAGAAGAATGACATATACAAGATGAAACTCTATAGTTATAATATGTGAAAAACAGGGAAACCTCTCTCCTCAAGGGCTTTAGCTATAAATCTCCTATGACAATGTTTGGGCTTCCTTTCAAGACACAAGATGCAAGTTACATTTGACTTGATAATTTCAATTAATTTCTCAATGCCTTCAAGAAAATCCTTACTGTTCATGTAATTAGAATAACCACCACGCCTATAACCACCAAGCTTATCACCAAGCCAAATATACTTAAAACCAGCTTCACTTAAAATTCTCTGAATATTTTCACGCTTATATTCATCTATTTTAGAAGTAGGAAAACGTCTAACATCAACTACAACTTCAACGCCATAATCTCTTAAAATATTAATTAAACTAGAAATCCTCCTACCAGAATAACCAACTGAATAAACATTAAACTTTCTATTTGAAAATAATTCCCTCACGGCTTCACCAAGCTAAACTTTAACTTCAACTCTAGATGATGAAATAACTATAGTCACTTCACTACCAACTTCAGGCTTAGGGTCAAGAGCATCCCATTCATCTTCAGTTAACCATATGGTGACTCGTGGAACGGTGAGACTATTAGGAGGTCTAAAGGGCATAACCCTCAAAACCTGTTGAACTACAGGTAAAACTTCCCTGGCAATCTCAGAATTCTTAGAAGAATAAAATACAGGTGGAGGAAGCTCTCTTTCCTCAATCAACTCAATTTTAATCATTCTACCACCTTGAGGATCACGAATCATACTCTTACTTGAAACCATGGCTTTAAACTTAATTTCCAATCTATACACCTCAAATTATGATTATGATTCAAACATATAAATGTAGACTTAATAGAATAATAAAGCCTTAAAGGACTAAAATGCAATTAAAAATGGTGTTCAATATGAAGGAGGAAAAGGTTATAGCAATAATTGGAGGAACTGGAGATCAAGGATTTGGATTAGCATTAAGATGGGCAAAAGCAGGAAAACACATTATAATTGGATCTAGAAGAAAGGAAAAGGCTCAAGCAGCAGTAGCAAGGCTAAAAAATATTTTAGGAGAAAAAGTAAGAGTTGAGGGTTATGAAAATAGTGAAGCCGCATCTAAAGCAGACATCGTAGTATTAACAGTTCCATTCTTCGGAATGATCAATATAATAAAGTCAATTAGAGACCATCTTAAAAAAGGATGTATATTCATAGACGTAACAGTCCCACTAGCATCAAATATAGGTGGAAAACCAACAAGAGTACTAGGAGTATGGCAAGGATCAGCAACAGAGCTAGCTAGAGAACTACTTCCAAAACATGTAAAAGTTGCAGCAGCATTTAAAGAAGTAAGCGCAGAAGCATTGCAGGACGTCAATTCAGAAGTAAATTGTGACACAATCGTCTGCTATGATGATGAAGAAGCAAAAAAGATCACATTCAACCTAGTCAAACTAATACCTGGAATGAAGCCTATAGACGGGGGAAAAATTGAAAATGCAAGAATAATAGAGTATCTAACAGCACTGCTAATAGGAATAAATATTAGATACAAAAGCCATAAAGCTGGTATACGCATAACAGGGATAAAAAATAAATAAGAAGCTAAGGACCAGCAGTCAAAATTTCCTCTTCAGGCGGTGGAGGAGGTATCAAACCAGCCTTCATCAAAACTTCAAGCGACTTCCTAGCTTCACTAATTATTTTAACAGCTCTCTCCCATAACTCCTGCCTGCTACGCTTAATTCTAGCAACACCCTGCTCGATAGACTTTAAAGCACATGCAACAGCCTCCTTTGGATAAACCTCCCAATCATCCATGGTTGGAATAATGTAATCCTCGTGAATACCCTTTTCTTCAGCATGTTCAGCGAGGGCGTATGCAGCTGCAACACACATCTCGTCAGTTACAGTTCTAGCCCTAACATCCAACACGCCCCTAAATATAGCTGGAAAACCAAGTGAGTTGTTAACTTGATTTGGAAAATCGGATCGACCAGTTCCAACAATCTTAGCACCAGCCTCTTTAGCCTCCCAAGGCCATATCTCTGGAATAGGATTGGCACAAGCAAATACAATGGCATTATCAGCCATCCTTGCAACCCATTCCGGTTTAATTACACCTGGACCAGGCTTCGACATAGCAATGCATAGGTCAGCCCCCTCCAATGCCTCAGCAATACCTCCAATCTTACCCTCAGCATTACTCTTCTGGGCCCACTTCCACTTCCATGGATTCTTCTCTTTCTCTATAATATCAGTTCTCCCTGGATGAAGAATACCCTTTCTATCAACCATAATTATATTTCCAGGTTTTGCACCAGCCAATTCAAGTACATCTGCACACTTAATATTTGCAGCCCCTGCACCAATCATTGCAATCTTAATTTCACTTAACTTCTTTCCGACAAGTTTCAATGCATTAATAACTCCAGCTAAAACGACAGTTGCAGTTCCCTGCTGATCATCATGCCAGACAGGGATATTCAATTTCTCCCTTGCAGTTTCTAGAATATAGAAGCATTTTGGCTTAGCAATGTCTTCTAAATTAATTCCACCAAATGTTGGCTCAATCAATTCTAGAAAACGTATTAGCTCATCTGGATCCTTGGTCCTAACGCAGAGTGGAAAAGCATCTACACCGCCAAGATACTTAAATAAAAGAGCTTTTCCCTCCATAACAGGCATTGCTGCTTCAGGGCCAATATCACCTAGTCCAAGAACTCTGGTTCCATCACTAACAACCGCAACATAGTTCCACCTACTAGTATATTCAAAGGATAATAAGTCAGGGTCCTTCTGAATCTCCCTACAAGGAGTTGCTACACCAGGAGTATACCAGATTGCAAAGTCATAGAATGATGATATAGCGCATCGCGGCATTACCTGCATTTTACCTTCATAAAACTTGTGATATGGAATTGCAAGCTTTGCAGGCTTCTTAGCCTTTTCCAAGAGCTCTTCAACAGTCACACGCTTAACCATTACGTTCACCTTGAAATATTTTCAAATGTAAAGCTTTAAGCTTTTCCACTCATGGGAAGTAGCAAGATTTAAGGCTAAGTTTACTACAGAGATAACATTAAATGTGAGGGAAAAAAATGCGATATGGAGCAATGAATAACCCATATAACAATCTAATTGACGAAATCAAACTTTTTGGAGAAAATAAATTTGACTACATAGACTTAACCCTGGAGAAACCGGAAGCAACACCTGAGATTTTAATTGAAAAACGAAATGAAATTTTAGATACTCTATCCACTTATAACCTAGAAGTTGTAGGTCATACACCTTGGTATCTAGAACTCGGACATCCCTATGAAAACGTTAGAAAAGCCTTTTTAAAAGAAGCAATCAAGATCATAGAGGTTCTTGGAAAAATCGAGATCTCAAAAACAACAATTCATCCCCTACCAGCATTCCCTAAAATATACAAAAGGAAAAAGTATAGAGGGAAGGTTATAAACTGGACTATCGAGTCAATAAAAAGAATAGTAGATAAAGCCAGCGAGTATGGAATGATCATAGTCATTGAAAATCTAGATGGAGGAAGACTTCTAAGCCTAGAAGAATATGAAGAAATAATTGCTAAAACAATGAGCTACTTCCACCTAGACATAGGCCATGCAAATCTAGACACATGTAAAAATAGGTCGATAGAATTCATAGAACACTTTGGAAGTAGAGGACTACTGAGACACGTACATATCTCAGACAATGTAGGGGGAACAATGAAGGCAGGATGGGATCTACATCTACCAATTGGAGCTGGAAAAATAGACTTCAAAAAAATCTTCAGAGCACTTAAAAAAGTTAATTATGACGATACAATGACAATAGAAGTCTTCTCAAAGGACAGAGACTACCTAATAATAAGCAGAGAAAAAGTTAAAAAAATATGGGAAGAAGCATGAAATCTCTCATAGAAATGTCAAAGATGAATGAAGACAGAGAAGTAGAAAAATTAATAAACAAAATACTTAGAGAGATAATGTCCCGAAAGAAGATTGAAAAGGCTAAGGAGAAGGTGAGGAAAATGCCTATAGAATTAAATGAAAATGAATTTGATAGAATACTTAAAAACAATCCAATAGTGGTGGTAGACTTTTGGGCAGAATGGTGCATGCCATGTAAATTTTATGAACCAATATTCAAAAAAGTAGCAGAAAAACTAGGTGGAGAAGCCATATTTGCGAGAGTAAATGTCGATGAAAACCCAAGACTAGCTTCAAAATATCAAATAATGGCAATACCAACAACAATAATATTCGTTAATGGCAAACCAGTTGAAAAAATGTTAGGACTAATAGGAGAAGGACAATTGGAAAGAACTGTTAAAAAATATCTCTAATAACAAGAAACTATATCAAGGTTAATAAGTGAAGAATTAGAAACATTAAAAGTAAAGGTAAAACCACCTAAAATTATAAGAACCCTCTAAAGAAACAACAGAAGAAAAAATCATTAAATAAAAGAGAAATCTAAAGGATTATAATGGAGGTAAAACATGAAGCTAACAGTTGTAGACCTAAAAGTTCCAGAAGGATGTAACTTAATATTAGGTCAAGCACACTTCATAAAAACTGTGGAGGATTTATATGAAGCAATGGTAAACTCTACTCCAAATGTTAAATTTGGAATAGCATTCTGTGAATCTTCAGGTCCATGTCTAGTGAGACATGATGGAAACGATGAGGAACTAAGAAAAATAGCTGTGGAAAACGCATTAAAACTATCAGCTGGACATTGCTTCGTAATAGTGATGAAAGATGCATATCCAATAAATGTACTAGATAGAATTAAAGCAACACCTGAAGTAGTGAACATAATCTGTGCATCTGGAAATCCAATTCAAGTAATAGTTGCAGAAACAGAGCAAGGTCGAGGCATATTGGGTGTGATAGATGGAATGAAAAGTAGAGGAGTTGAAGATGAAGAGAAAATTAAAGAGAGAATAGACTTTCTAAGAAAAATAGGCTATAAGAGGGGATAAACTAAATCTTAAAATTTTTCAAGGCATCCCTCAACAAGCTAAACGTTTCTCTAAGATGTTGGGATATAACCTTAGTCTCAGCTAAAACAGGCATAAAATTAGTATCTCCAAACCATCTTGGAACAACATGAAAATGTAAATGCTCTACACCAGCTCCAGCAGCTCTACCAATATTCAGTCCAATATTAAAGCCATCAGGATTAAAAGTCAACTTCAAAATCTTCACACTAAGCCTCAACAATTTAAATATCTCAAAGAATTCATCATCAGTCAAATCTTCAATAGAGAAGACATGCCTATAAGGTGCGATCATTAAATGACCATTATTATATGGAAAAGCATTCAATATAATAAAGGAGTGATCACCTCTAAATAAAATGTAGAAATCTTCATCCCTATCCAATTTAGGATATTCACACAAAAAACATTCCACTTCATCTTTAGAAGCTCTTCTAATATATTCAACCCTCCAAGGAGCCCATAACTGCTTCACTATTCAACCCCCAAAATAATTCAATTTAACAACTAAATAAAACTATCAAAATTAACAGGCAATATACTTAAAAGAATAACTAGTCGAACAATTAAATATTGAAACTTAAATCATAAGGGTGAAAACATGGCAATAGTGTCACCAACCCTTATATTCTCACATTTAAAGGAAAGAAAGCTAAAAAGATTATATCATATTCTTGAAGGAGACTTAAGAATACAGACATTCTTAAAAATGGCTAATGTAATGGCAGTTACAAGGCTAAAGTATAATGACCATGGATTAATTCACTCAAGAATAACTGCTGGAAGTGCACTTGAAATACTAGAAATACTATCTAAAGAATTAATACCAAATGCGATAAAGGATCATGGATTAAAATATGAAGATGCAAAAGTCATAGTTTTATGCGGTGCATATCTACATGACATAGGAAATGCAATTCATAGAGAAGGACACCATCTACATGGATGCTACCTAGTAAATGGTATTCTCGATGAAATTTTATTTAGCATATATAAATCAAGAGAAAGAGCATTAAAAGTAAAATGTGAAATTCTACACTGCATATATGCCCATGACGAAAAAGTATGGTGTCTAAGTCTAGAGGCAGGAATAGTTAAGGTTGCAGATGGAACAGACATGGCTGAAGGTAGAGCTAGAATTCCATATGACTTAGGCAAAGTAGACATACACTCACTCTCAGCACTAGCAATTAGAAGAGTCGAAATTGAAAAGGGAGATGAAAGACCAGTAAAAATAAAGGTTTTCATGGATAATCCAGCAGGAATTTTTCAGATTGAACAAGTATTAGCAAGAAAAATTGAAACATCAGCCATTAAGAAATACATAGAAGTGGTAGCTATAGAGGATAATAAAGAAATAAAAATATTTAGAGGATAATTACCATTTCTTAACTATTGCAAAGAATGATAGAAACATTAATGCAGCACCCACCAGCATAAAAAGTATTTGCGACGCTTCCCCCACCACTATTGATAATAGAAAGGTAATCCAACCTGCACCAAATATTAGTAACCAGTGATTTATAGGCCTACTGTCTTTCCTTTCTTCTTCCTCTGCTCCCATCAGTTCATCCAACTCTACTATTCACCCTCCTTCTCAGAGGAACCTCCAGTGGAAGTTCCGAGAAATTCCCTAATTGGTGCAAGTAATTGAGTAAACTCCATTGGAAATATAAATTTCGTCGCAGGACTCTGTCCAATAGCCTTTAGGGCTTCTAAGTATTGTAGAGTCATAGTCTTCGGGTCAACCTTACTGGCTG
Source organism: Candidatus Culexmicrobium sp. (assembly GCF_058356305.1). Classification (NCBI taxonomy): domain Archaea; kingdom Thermoproteati; phylum Candidatus Culexarchaeota; class Candidatus Culexarchaeia; order Candidatus Culexarchaeles; family Candidatus Culexmicrobiaceae; genus Candidatus Culexmicrobium; species Candidatus Culexmicrobium sp. Next base: position 6,800 of record NZ_JBTVBB010000052.1, on the reverse strand, counting down.
CCTTATATATTGTCTCTAATGCTTGAGCATAACCTTGAGCTTTAAGTATAGCTGCTTTACGCTCACCTTCAGCCTTCAAAATTGCTGCTTGACGTTCACCCTCAGCTACCCTAATAGCTGACTCACGTTTACCTTCAGCTTCTAAAATCATGGCACGCTTAGTTCTTTCAGCAGCCATCTGCTTGATCATGGCTTCCTGAACGTCCCTTGGAGGAGTAATCTCTCTAATTTCGACAGTAGTGACCTTTACACCCCATCTCTCAGTAACTTCATCTAATTTAACTCTCAAAATATTATTTATTTCCTCCCTCTTAGCAAGGACATCATCAAGTAATATATCACCAACAACCGCTCTAAGGGTAGTTGTAGCAATACCTACAGCTGCACCCTCAAAGTTTTGTACTTGAAGAACGCTTTTCAGCGGATCAAGCACTTTATAGTAAATTAGAAAGTCAATGTCCACTGGAGCATTATCCTTAGTAATACATGTCTGATGTGGAATTTCGAGATAGCGTTCCCTTAAATCTATCTTGACAGGTCTATCTACGAAGGGTAGTAGGAAAATTACTCCAGGTCCCTTAGCTCCAATACATCTTCCAAGCCTAAAAATCACTACTCGCTCATACTCTCGTACAATTCTAATTGCTGAAGCAACGAAAGCAATTATCACTAGTAGAATTATTAGCCAAAAAATCATTTGAAAGATATCTATTGCAAATAATTGCTGAAAAATCATCAAGTCCTAATCCCCAATAAAACATTAATTTTCTCCCTAATAATTTTATACGTCCAATTAATGAAATGCTATGGGGAAGAGAGTGAGTGAAACAATAAAAGCAATAACAGCTACAGCTGAAAGATATATGAGGCTTGACTTTAAATATAAATTTCAATTCATTTTAGACTCAATAATTATAGCAATGAACTTTGTCGGCTTTGGAATAATGGGATTCTTTATGGAAACAAGAGGAGAAGTACTTCCACCAGGATACACCTTCGAGAAATTCATACTTGTTGGAACATATATGTGGACTATACTGACAAAAATATACGATGACTGTACAAAGGTTTTACAAGAAGAAGCAAATAGAGGAACACTAACACTACTATTAGGAAGCAACATTACAACACCCGTAATGCTAACAGGCAGAGCATTAGCATCAACAGTAAAATACACTCTATTAGCATCCATCTTCGGAATCCCAACACTATACTTTATTGGTGCGTTAAACTTGAAAATAGAACAAATACCATTAGCAGCATTATGCTTCATCTGTTCATGGCTATTCATAATAGGATTATCGGCAGTCGTAACAGCATTCATAATGCTCTTTAAAAGAATAGGAATGATGACCATTTCAATAATGGAAACATTAATGTTCGCAATTGGATTCTACTTCCCAATAGAAGTACTCCCAAGGGAACTCTGGCCAATTCTAGGAGTAATACCATTCACAATAGGACTACAAATATTTAGAGATATATTAATACTGGGAAGAACAAGACCAGTAATAAGAGGAGTATATAGTAGCTTGGAAATGGGGATCATGAAAATGGTTTTAGGAGCAATTATTTTCCTATTAATTACATATTTAATAATGATAAAAATAACTAAACTAGCACAAAAATGGGGGACAATAGAACAATACTAGGTGATAAAATGAAAGCCGTGAAAGCAATCAACCTAACAAAAAGATTTGGAGTAGGTATAAGAAAGAAGAAAAAGATAACAGCACTAAGAAACATAAACTTCGAGTTAAATGAAAAGGAACATCTAGCAATTATGGGTCCAAGTCCATCAGGAAAAACTACACTGCTAAAAGTAATAGCAGGAATCTATCTGCCAGATGAAGGAGATGTAGAAGTCTATGGAGAAAGCGTAAAGAAAAATGCAAAGCAAGTAAGAAGAATAACAAGCTACATATCACCTCAAACCCAGTTAAATAAGAAATTAACAGTAAAAGAAACAATAAAATATTTTACAAAAATAACAGGAAATAACATTGTAGAGAATATAAGAGAATTACTGGAAAGCGTGGGAATTACAGAAGAAAGATTTAATAAAAGAATAGAAATTCTATCAGATGCACAAGTAGCAGTATTAAAGTTAGCCTTAGGACTAATTAAAAAACCAAAAATACTCCTACTAGACAACATATTTGGAACACTAGAACCAAAAATTAAAGAAATATTCTCAGCTGCAATAGAGGAAATATGTGAAGAAACAACATTAATAATGGTCGACCAGGAACTAAGAATACTAGACAAATTCTGTGAAAAAATACTACTCCTAAGCAGAGATGGAAGCATGATAACAGTAGGCTCAGTGGAGAAACTACTAGACACATATCCATACAAATATGACATAGAAGTCAAGTGTCAAAGAATACCCTCATCATCAATACTTGAAGCAATGGGATATCCATACCAGAAAATTGGAAGCTTAGTCAGATTCTATCTCACAAGTGAAAAAGAAATACTAGACCTAACATCAAAACTACTTAAAATTAAACATCTAATCACATCATTCCAAGTCTCAGGAATCGATGCTGAAGACGTATACTACTGGCTAATAAGTAAAGAGTAAACCCGAAAGATATAAGTATAGAAACATGAAATTTGGAAATGAAAACATCATATAAGGAAGGCTTTGAAAACGTGACTATACACCCATTTTCTGGGGGAACTAATTTTGACAAAAAAATGTGAACCTACATGTATATTTTTCCGATGCGTCCAAAGAGCATTAATAATTAAAGGAAGAAAATTCCAGAAATATCCTAAGAGAAATCCAAAAAAACCCTTTAGAAGAGGATTGGCTGCATTATGCTCATGGGCAGGAGACCTATGTCAAGGATCTGGATGCACATACGGATACTGCGAGAAAAGAGCACTACTACCAGACGGGACATGTGCATTAGAGCTTAGAAAAGAGAGAATTAAAGTTAAAAGTATAGAGGAAGAAGCCAGAAAAGAAGACTTAAAATTTAAATTAAAGGGAAAGACTTTGAGAAGAATAAGAGAATTAGACTACATTGAATAGCAATCATGGCTTAATCCCAAAAATACGCTGATAATATCTTGAATATAATACTGCAACAGGATTGTGACCAGTAACTCTATCCTTAGCCACCAATGTAACTACTGGAGCCCTAGAATACCTATAAAATAATGAGTCATGACCAACACATAAGCCAATCAACACATTTAAATCAGTTTCAAGTGCATTTAAAACCATTGCTTGACCAATAGGGTTACAGATAGCCTCAAACTCCCTAGAGGAAAGCCAATACTCCCTAGGTAAGCCAACATCCCCCTTATTAATACCTCCAACCTTACAGCAAACAGAAAAAACTTTGAAACCAGCATTCTCAAAAGCTTGACAAGCATAGTTAGCTTCAGTCCTCAACCCAATACAGAAAGCCACACCAATTCTATCAATATTAAGTCTCCTAGCATACTCAATAATCTCCCTAAGTCTAGGCCACCTCATATAACCTGAAGCCTCAATAATAGATGCAACCACACCCAACCTCCTAGACTCCTCATTTGATAAAAATTCTTCACGAGCCTTCTCAAGAACATCCCTCAAATTTCTCATCGGACAAAAACTTGGAAGCCTACTAAAATCACCACTATAACAAGCAAAAACCCGGCAAAAAGCACATTTTCCAGCCTCAACTCCACCCAAAATAGACACCAACCAATTATAATAGAATGAAATTAAAATTTTATCGGATCAGACATGAATAGGAAAATTAGACTAGGAATAATAATTCCATCCTCAAATACAACAATGGAAGAAGAATTCAATAAAATGAAGACAAATGACATGACCATCCACTCAGCGAGAATGAAACTAAGAGAAGTAACAATCAATAATCTAATAGAAATGGAAAAGGAAGCGGAAAGAGAAGCATTAAAACTTGCAGATGCAAGAGTAGATGTAATAGCGTATGGATGTACAACAGGAAGCCTAATCAAAGGAAGAGAACATGCAACCCAGATCGAAGTGAAACTAGAAAAATTAACTAACACTCCAGTAATTGCAACAGCAAATGCAGTTTTAAGAGCATTAAGAGAATTAGAATTAAAGAAGATTTCACTAGTAACACCATACATTAAAGAATTAAATTTAAAGGAGAAACAATTCCTAGAAGCAAACAGCATCAAAGTACTAAAAATTATTGGACTAAACATTAAGGAAAACATTAAAATTGGAGAAGTAAATCCAGACACTATATATAGATTAGCCCTAAAAGCAAATGTTGAAAGTGCAGATGGAATATTTATAAGCTGTACAAATTTAAAAACATTAGAAGTCATAGGAAAACTAGAAGAAAAAATAGGCAAACCAGTAATCTCAAGTAACACTGCAACCTTCTGGAACATATTAAAGAAAATAAACTATAAAGAAAGAATTAATGGATATGGAACGCTACTATCAGAAATCTAACCATCCAAAAAACTTCCAATCTCATTAATCTTCAACAAGATTACATTACTTTTTTCAGCCTCTCTATAGGCATTATCAGTGAAATCCCTAGCAACAACAATCTTTCTAACATCACCCCTCCACCTCTCAATATCCATAAATAATTCAGCTTTATTACAAATACTTCTAACAAGTTCATCATCCCCTAAACCCCATTCAACCTCACAAACTACAACACCAAACCTTGACACACCGACAAAATCAATTTCAAACTCCCTATACCACCAAGGCCCAAACCTATCAACCGATGGAAAATTAATTTTCTCTAAAACAACTGGCATCACATCAACAATAATCTCCTCAGCCGCCTCAGACATAAATTTAGATTCATCCTCCCTAACCAGATTAATAATAGATCTACCAGACTCAATCATCCATAAATTTGGATAAACATACTTAAACCAAAACTTAAAGAAGCGGTCAGAAATAACATATAGGCATCTCCTAGGCCTAGCAGGATTAATCTCAGTAGGAGGAATTACACGTCTAATCAAATCCATACGCTCAAGAACCTTCAAATACTCAACAGGACTCCCACGCCTAGCCTTAACCTTACTTAAAGGTAAACCCTTAACACTTGCAAGCTGAGCTAAAATTTCAGAGTAAGTCCACTTAGCCCTAGTCTCCTCAACTAAAACCCTTTCAGGCTCCTCAAGTAATGGAGCAACCTTCCTCAAAACAAGTCGATCAAGATTATCCCATAAATCTAAAGACACATCAAACCTGGATGCATAGGCTGGAGTACCGCCAAAATAAGAGTAACATCTAAACCTATTCACCTCATCTCCAGGATAGAAAAGTCTTGCATCAACATAATTCATCTGCTTAACCTTCAAAATACAGTCACACCTACCTAGAAGTGGAGAAGAACCAGATAGGGCAAGCCTCTCAACAACACCTACAGCTGAACCACAGAGAATTAATTTAAGCTCAGTCCTACTTAAAAAGCGATCCCAAGCATCCTGAAGAAGAGATATTGAAGGCTTGAATGCCTCATCAAGTCTTTGAAACTCATCAATAGCAACAATCCACCCATTAGAACCAAGTTCACCAAGCAAACTTAGAAAATCACTCCAAGTACTAGGAGGAGAGAAGCCAGCCTCCCTCAAAGAAGAGCCATATGAAGCTAAAATCTGCTCAATACTTGAAGCAATTGGAGTATAAAGATAAACAGCCCTATCAAATTGCCCTAAAACCCTAAGTATCAATGAAGTCTTACCAGTCCTCCTTCTACCATAAATTAATATAAGCTTTGCACCACTACTATTCAATACATCTAGAAGAATATTTAGCTCGTTAATCCTATTTATAAACATGTTTATCACAAACCAATTTATAACAAACTAATTTATAACAATTTCCAACAAATAAAGTTAAAGGATACTATTCATTGACAATTTCACTTAAATCGATTTCAAGCAAGTCAAGATACTTCAAACCACTACCAGTCAAGTAAAGCAGAATTCTATCATTAGGGTCAAGAACACCAGCATCTCTAAGATATAGTAGTGAAGCATGAGTAGCAGCAGCCTCAGGACATACAAAAAAGCCATTTTTAGCAAGAATCCTAATAGAACTAATAATCTCTTTATCACTAACAGCAACTGCATAACCATTAGTATCACGAATAGCCCTCAAAATAAGATAACTTGCATAAGGTTTAGGAACACGAAGACCAGCTGCAATAGTATTAGCATTAGGCCATGACTCAACAACTTCACCCTCCCCCTCCATAAAAGCTTTAACTAATGGTGCACATCCAGATGACTGGACAACTATCAATCTAGGCACATTACTCCTGGTAATCCAATCCAATTCAACAAGCTCATTAAAACCCTTCCATAAACCAATAACCCCCTCACCACCACCAGTTGGAAATATTATTGCATCTGGAGGATCCCAGTCAAACTGCTCAGCAATCTCATATGCCATCAACTTATAACCCTCAAAACGATAGGGCTGTTTATTCGTTGAAACATCAAACCATCCATACCTATCCTTAACCTTGGCAACCATCCTAGCAGCATCACTAATCAGTCCATCAACCAAATGAATCTTAGCACCCATATAATAACATTCCTTAATAGTGCTTACTGGAGCATCCCTAGGCATGAATACATGGACTTCCAATCCACCCCTAGCACCATAAGCAGCCAAGGCAGCTGCAGCATTACCAGCACTCGGAATAACAACACTCTTAACTCCAAGCTCCCTTAAACAGGAAACAGCAACACTCATACCCCTAGCCTTAAAGGTGGCAGTTGGAAGCCTACCATCATCCTTAACAAAAACACTCCTAAAACCA
>NZ_JBTVBB010000051.1:0-2607 GCF_058356305.1 Candidatus Culexmicrobium sp. | reverse complement strand
GGGGAATATTACTACGAATCCAGGTTTATGTGGTGATGCTTTTTGAATGAAGAATTCTAGGTTGCCTTTAACTCGTCGGCCCAAACGGTAATAAAGCTTACGCTCAGCAATAAATCTAGCCCTCTTAATTATTCTAGCAAGCTCACTCCAGCTTGATGGTAGAATTGATGTAAGCAAAGGAAAGTTATAATAAATTGGTAATCCACGCCTAGTCCTCCTCACATAATACTTCACATAAACAATTATCTTAATCGGCCGCTCAAACAATTCACCCTACCTCCCATAAGAATATTTAACGCTTCACTATTTCTTCTACAGTACTAAGAGGACTCTTAGTCAGCCTTAACGGTTTGATGAGGAGAGACCACTCCCTGTCAATTATGGAAACCCTCCAAACACCTCTCCACATTTGATGTGGAGTCACCAAATTGAAATTCTCCATAAAAACTCCACATTTTCTCCACATCCCAAATAATAGAATATACACTTAAGAATAAAGCCAGAATACCCAAATTCCACTAATTTGAATTTCCCACGCTCTTAATGTCTATGAAGGTTTAGATGATTGGAGGAATAGTTGGTTTCTGCTTCGAAATTTGCAGTTTGGCTTTCTACATTTGATGTTGAATATAGGGTGGAGAGTTTCTACATTTGATGTCGAAACTGCTTTCTACATCAATTGAAGTTCATGGAAAGGTTAAACCTAAAAAGAAAGTGCAGTGGTGCTGGTGCTTGTGTTTTGATGAAATTATTAAGTTTTTGAGATCGTTAAAGTTTAGTGGAGTGTTTATGGAGTTACTATTGGGGTTGGTAGAATTGGGTCGAAGGGATATGGTGAGGGAGATTGCTTCTAGCCTATATATTACTGATAGGCTTAGTGAGGAGGAGCTTTATAAATTGCTTAGGGAGTATTATGAGAAGCTTAGGCGGCCTGATTTTGATCCTAATGAAACCTATACTGTTACTATTGAGGTTTCTGAATTGGAGCTTCATGCACTGGAGGATTTAGCTCACACATATATTGAAGATGAAGATAAATATGAAATGCTCCTCCACGTACTAAGATACTTCTGGAACAAACTAGTCAATGCAGTTCCAGAACCAGAAGAAGACGAATAAACTCATTATATAACATACTTTCGAATTGCTTCATTCATTTTATCAGCTAACTCTACAACTTCATCTTCAAATTGGAGCACACTTAAATTTGGAAGCTTTAAACCATATTCAATTGAAAGATTATTATATAATTCAATGATTGCATCAGCTTCAATTGGAGCCAATACTTCCAGTAATGCTGCTAAAAACTTAGCAATAAAAAGTGTACTCCTTTTTCTATAGGTTCGAGTGAAATTAGATTTATGAGTTAAAGGGACTCTTAATTTTTCGAAGCATCTCCTACATATTATATAGGGCTTCTCCCTTACTTTAAATTTTGAATTGCAGAGATCACATGTAAATTCCTTTAATCCCTTAAGCACTCTCCTAAATTTCTTATCAAACTTTACAGCTAATGACGTTACTTCACTATGGTGTATAAGCAAATTTAATTCAGGCCATTTTATTTCCTTTAAGTTTGAAGTATAACTATTGTACTCTTCAATAACAATGTTGATGATGCGGCTGTCAGGCCAAGCCTTCAAAACTGCAGCCCAAAACTTAGTTATAAAAGTTAATAGATTGTGAAGATTTTCATAACTTACTGAAGGTTTTCTTTTTAAAGAAACAACATGTGACCTGCCAAATACTTCCACTTTTATTTTTCCCATGTCTTCAAGTTCTCTCAACAATCTCCATACAGTTGAAACATTAAGGTGAATTCTCTTCTTTTCGCATAACTCCTTGTAAATTTGATTCTTAGTTTTAGGTCCATCCTCTAGTAACTTTAAAATGTCTTGATAAGTTACTCCAACTCTTGAAACACCAGCTGTCATAGCAACACCATTACAATAGAATATTCTTACATATTTAAATTTATGATTTAATAAATTATGAAAAAAATCGAAAAATTGTTTACTAAATTTGTATTTACCAAGAAATTTTTTCAATTTTTCTTTTTTATTTTGCTTCTTCTGTTTCACGACACATTTTTCGCTTTTCTATTTAGTGGAGGGACTGTGTAGTATGGAGGGTTTGAAGTTAATTCGAGTAAGTAAGGTTACGAGTAATGACAGTTGGCCTCTCATATACCTGCCAAAGAAGGTTGTTGAAAAGCTTGGTTTCAAGAAAGGATGCTATGTAGCGCTCTACACCGATGGAAAACGCTTGATCATTGAAAAATTGCAGCTTAGGAGCAAAGGAGGTGAAAATTAGTGATTCCAGAGGATCATCCGATTGAAGTTCAATTGATGAAGCTTGGCTTCATCTATCTTGGGAAGAGATGCGTGGTTAGGCAGGGTAGCCGTTACATAATCTACCTTCCATCAGACCAAAAAGATCTGTGGCGGAAGCTTAGGGGCCGCAAATTATGCGTCTGGGTTAAACTTGAGGAGGATTAGATGAGATGTCATGCTTTAAAGTAAATGACAGCTTTCACTCTGCGGCCATTTACTTCAACTTCTTGAATAGTGCATTCCAGTATATCGCCTTTTCTTATCTTGAGGAGCT
>NZ_JBTVBB010000050.1:0-23818 GCF_058356305.1 Candidatus Culexmicrobium sp. | reverse complement strand
AATATGCGTGAAATTGGCTTGCCTAAATATTCTGAGGAAGACTTAAAATTTGCAAGAGAAATTGCAAAAACAATACCTAAGGAACAGAAGATTAGACAGCTACAGAAGTCTAAGCGGCCTGGATGGGAAAGATTAGTTGACAAGCTTATTGATGATGAGATTCCAGATCCATGGGGTGAAGGAGAAGTAAGCCATGGCTCAACAGATGTAGCAGATGTAAGTTGGCAAGCACCAACAGTTGAATTTAGTGTTGCATGCTGGGTTCTAGGAACACCTGGACATTCATGGCAAAGTACAGCTCAATCAGCGTCAGGTATAGCTCATAAAGGATTAATATTTGCAGCAAAGGTTATAGCGGCAACAGCTCTAGACCTATTGACGAAACCGGAAATATTACAAGCAGCTAAAGAAGAACATAGAAAGAGGCTTAGAGGGAGAACATATAAGTCACCGATACCTCCAGAAGTAAAACCACCACTAGATTTCTGGGAGCGCCGTTAAACTCTTCATCTCTCTTATTATTTATGGTTGGTTGATGATTTGATTTTAGGGTAATTTATGGTAGAGGAGTGGATAGTTATGATTGAACGCACAGGATTTGGATATGTGATTGTTGATGGAGAAAAATATGATTATGATATAATTATTCATGTTGATGGAAAAGTTACTAAGCGTAGAAAAGAGCTTTCAAGACCATTTAGAGAGGGTTTACACACACCATTGGCTAAACCTGAAATTAAGGAATTGTTGAGTGAGAATCCAGAAATAATCATTATTGGTTCTGGTCAATTTGGAGCACTACCAATTATGAATGATGTATTTGAGGAAATTAAGAAGCATGGAGTAAAGGTTATTGTCAATAAGACTCCAAAAGTGATTGACTTAATAAATAAAATGAGGAGTGAAAATAGAAAGGTTATTGCAATAATCCATGTTACTTGCTGAATGTTTAAGGATGAGGCTATGTTTTGACTGGTTTTCTTAAGAGTTTTCCTGGCATAACTCCTGTATGCTTTCCTTCTTCTACTACTATTTCTCCATTTACGATCACATACTTTACTCCTTTAGGTGGCTTTCTTGGATTTAAGTAGTCACCCTCTTCACGTATAGTGTCGTAATCGAAGACTACTATATCTGCCCAGTAGCCTACTTTGAGTGCCCCTCTATCCTTTAGTTTTACTCTTTGAGCTGGCATGTAGGTTGCTTTCTTTATTGCTTCTTCTAGTTTTAATACTTTTAAGTCCTTAACGTAGCGTCTAATATATCTTGGATATGCTCCATAGGTGTTTGGATGTGGCAGATAATATGGAGGTACTCTAACTTTCCACTTGAAGTCTAGTGCAAAGGTATCAATACCAATCATGGCCGCTGGATGCTTCATATAAGTTACTATTTCGGATTCTTCAATTAATTTGGGTTCAACAAGTGTTTCAGGATCTTCAACTACTAAGTCTATCAATGTGTCAACTGGATCTGCATTCTTTGATCTTGCAATTTCTCCAATACTCATGCCTATATAGTCTGCATTCTTATGCTTTCTAATGATTATTTTATCCATCCAGTACGGGTTTATATTTGGATTTACCCTATACCATTTTCCAGCATAAATCGCATCTTTAACGTCTTTTCTATAATCTTCCGCCTTCAAGTTTTCTATTAACTTCTCTTTAGATCCAGACTCTCTTAGCCATGGAGCTAATAAAGCTATTAGTTTTGGAGCTGAAAATACCCCTCCACTAGTATTTGGAATTAAGTCGAAGGCAATATCTAGACCATTTTTTCTCGCATCATCTATAACCTTTAATGTAGCTTTAGCTGCAGCTTCAAGCAGTTCTGATGGTGGAGGTGGATAAATTGTATAACCTGTTAGTATATGTGAAATTTGAACTGGTACTCCAGTTTTTCTACTTATTTCAATTGCTTCAATTATACCTTTAATTTTTTCAGGCGGCTTTACTTCTCTTCTAACTTCAGTTCTAATTCCAGTTCTTCTCCAGTGTGTTGCATAAATTCCATTATACTCCTTAACTACTTTTACAAGCTCAATTAACTCTTGAGTATCAGCGTAAAATCCTGGAGAATAATCAAGCCCACTAGATAATCCATGTGCTCCTGCTTCCATAGCTTCTCTAACATGCTCTTTCATTTCTTCAATTTCCGTTGACTTAGCTTTCCTCTTGAAGTCTTCACCCATAACTGTAGCTCTAATGGCATTATGACCGACGAGTGGTACTAAGTTAATTGACATACCCTTCTCCTCAATTTTATCTAAAAATTCACCAAAAGTATGCCAATCAATTGTAAATCCGAATTTCTCCTTCAATTTTTCATTAACTTTCTCTATTGGATGCATTAATGGTGCATAATACTTGAATGGTTTTAATTCATGCCACCAATCTAGCTCCCAAAAAGACATTAACCAATATTTTCCAACAGGTGCTGGTGAAAAACCACAGTTTCCTCCAATAACAGTAGTAACTCCTTGTAAAAGATAGTTCTCTGCTTTAGGATAAAGAAATATTGTTTCATCAGCATGACCATGCATATCTACAAAGCCTGGACAGACAATTAATCCTTCAGCATTTATGACATGTTTCGCTTCAACCTTAGGCTCTTCAGTGGCTAGATAAGTTATTTTTCCATTCTTTACACCAATATGTCCCTGAAATCTAGACGTACCGGTTCCATCAATAATTGTTGCATTCTTAATCAAGATGTCAAGTTCCTCCACTTATTTCCCTCCGAATTTAGCTTAGTAATTGATTGCTGATAATCGATATATACCTCTTGCGAATATAGATTCAAAAATAGTTGTTATATTTTAAGCTAAATCTAAAGAGTGGTGTCGGATGTTTAGCTAAGGGGAGAAATGGAAACTGACGTCAAACTAGAAAAAGGTAGCAGTGAACACTAATCAATTAAAACAATAATAGAACTGTTATTTTTCTATTTCAGCTACTTCTGTCTTTTTATCTTAAGTCATAGGTTTCTGAGTTGAGGTCTCTGCTAAATGATGGATAATGTATCATGGGCAATTATTTCTTGGTCATATTTATGGAGAACATCCATTTATTTTCCAGTAATTTTCAGTATAATAATATAAAGATTAACACTTTATTATATCGAAATATTAGAGTTAAATTCAACTTTATAATGAATTATATGGATATGTGTATGAAGTTGGTTTAGATTTCACTTGGAAATATGGCTTTTCGTTTATTTTACTCTGGTCTAAGGCTAGTATATTCAAGTCTCGTCAATACTCTTCCAGGTGTTGCTTGTGTATGTTTCCCCTTTTCGATTACTATTTTTCCATTAACTATTACATACTCTATTCCTTTTGGATATTTCCTGGGCTCTAGTGGTGTACCTACTATTTCAAGTCTATTAAAATCTATTAGTACAATGTCTGCATATGAACCTTCAAGTAGTGTTCCTCTGCCCTTTAGTTTATATACTTTAGCTGGAAGTGTTGAAATTTTTTGTACTGCTTCTTCGATTGTGAATAGTTTCTGTTCTCTAACATATCTTATGAGGAAGGATGGATATGCTGAATAGGTGTTTATACCTGGAATGGTGTATGGAGGATTTTTTCTCTCATATTTATCATCATAAACTGCTACATCTACTCCAACCATGCCTGCAGGATGCTTAAAGAATAATTTGACATATTCTTCTGTAAGTCTATAGTCTGGTACTGCTCCTCTTGCATCTGGATCTTCTGCTATGAGGTCAAAATATGTTTCGAGGGGATCTTTGTTTAACTCTTGAGCTATTTGTGCTACAGTTTTACCATTATATTGGGGGTTTTTATGCTTTAACACCTTTATGTTATGGGCCCATCTTGGATTTACATTTGGATTATATGCAACTCTAATAAACCATTTTCCAGCAAATATAGCTTGTTTTACTTCTTCTCTAAAGTCTTTAACTTTCAACCAGTATCCTAGCTTTTCTCTTGAGCCTAGAAGCCTTAGCCATGGAGCTAGTAGAGAGCATAGATATGGCATTGGATTGCCCCATGGATTATAGGGTATAACATCAAAGGTTACTTGTAATCCTTCTTCAATTGCCTTATCTATTTCCTTTAATGTAGCTATTCCAATTGCTCTTTGTATTTCAGGTGAACCTGGCGGTGTAACTTCATATCCACCATATAAATGGGCTATTTGAAGTGGAACTCCAGTCTTCCTACATGTTTCAATGACTTGTCTAATTCCTTCAATCCTATCTGGTAAGCGTGCACCTAATGGAATATCTCTTCTTCTTCCTGTCCTCTTCCAGTGTGGAGAATAAACTGTTCCATACTCTTTTAATACTGAAACACATTTAGTTATTTCTTCTTCATCTGCAAATACGTCCGGGTCATAATCTAGTCCAGTAGACATTCCTAGACATCCATCCCTCATTCCTTGATGTATTAACTCTATCATTTCGTTTATCTCTTCTTTAGTAGCTTTTCTCTTGTAGTCTTTACCCATAACTGCATATCTAACTGCACCATGTCCTAATAGTGGGGCGTAGTTGCATGATATTCCTTTCTCCATTGTTATCTTGAAGAATTCTCCCATAGTCCTCCAAGTAATACTCCAACCAAATATTTTCTCCATCCATTCGTTGACTTGTTCTAGTGGGTATACGCTTTCAGGGTAATACATGAAAGGGGCTAAATCATATAGATAATCTTGAAGTATATATGGCACCCTGACATATTCTCCTATTGGTGCTGGAGAACCACCACATTGTCCACCTACAAAGGTTGTTACACCTTGATGGACATAGCTTTCACATTTTGGGTACCATAAAATTGTCCAATCAGCATGGCTATGAACATCAATAAAGCCTGGCATTGCTATTAATCCTGTTGCATCAATTTCCTTTTCTGCATCTCCCTTTAAGTCTCCAATTGCAGTGATATATTCTCCTTTAATTCCAATAGAAGCTTTAAATGAGGGTTTCCCTGTCCCATCAACAATAGTTGCATTTTTAATAATTAAATCAAAATCCATCGTCATGAGAACACCTAATAATTATCTGTATGTCAAGTCTATTTAAGATTAACAGATTTAATTTTAATAAAAAATTTAGTTTTAAATTAAAATTTGAAGTTTTCTAGTAAGTATTTGTACGCTAGGGAAGCATATGTTGCAGTCCCAATATATAGTACTGCTTCATCAATATCAAATCTAGGATTATGATGAGGTTTATCTGTCCCCTTCTCTGGATTCCCTGTTCCAAGTTCAAGGAAAGCTCCAGGAACCTTTTCTAGGTAATATGCAAAGTCTTCTCCTCCCATTGTCGGCTTAGCTTCAATAACTTTTTCTTCTCCAATAAGTTCAATAACTGTTTTTCTAGCCATTCTGGTAGCTTCAGGATGATTTATTGTAGGTGGCACTCCATCGATCAAATTAATTTTACATTTAGCTCCAAATGCTGTACATGTTTTTTCTATTATACTTCTAATTTTCTCTTTAATTAAATCTCTAACTTCAAATGTTAATGCTCTATATGTTCCCTTAAGGGTTGCTCTTGGCGGGATGACATTCCAAGTTGTTCCTGCATGGAATGCACATATACTTACTACACCTGATTCAATTGGATCTAAACATCTACTAATGATTGTCTGTAAATTCATGACAACACTTGAAGCCACCACTATTGGATCAATTGTTAAATGGGGTGATGCTCCATGACCTCCAACACCTTCTATTTCAACTTCAATTTTACCAGTGGCTGCAAGAGCAGGTCCCTCTTTTAATGCAATTTTACCTGGTTCAATAGAGCTCCACACGTGTAATCCGAAAATGGCATTGACATCTGGATCTTCAAGCACTCCCTCTTCAACCATTCTTTTAGCTCCGCCAACTCCTTCCTCTGCTGGCTGAAATATAAGTTTAACAGTTCCATTTAGCTTGTTCTTTATTTCAGATAGAATTTTTGCTGCACCTAATAGCATTGCTGTATGGGCATCATGTCCACATGCATGCATTACGCCTTCTATTCTAGATTTATATGGGACTTCATTTTCTTCTTGAATTGGAAGGGCATCCATGTCTGCCCTCAATGCAACTGTTCTCTTATTCGCTTTCTCTTCATTTAGAATTCCTACGACTCCTGTTTCTGCAATTCCTGTTACAACTTTATATCCCCATCTAGTTAGAAGTTCAGCTACACGTTGAGATGTTCTTTTCTCTTCATATGCAAGTTCAGGGTACATATGAAAATCTCTTCTCCACTCAATTATGCTATCCTCAATTTCTTTTGCTCTACTTAAAATTGCCTTTAACATAATTTAATCCTCCATTGAACTTACATTGCATAGTGTTTAAAATCTTTTTTATTTTGATTTAAATTTATTATTTGGATGTAGTGGCTACTGCTTTTCTTTTTGCAACGTATGGTGCAATAAATGCACCATATAGCACTGTTACGATCACAACTATGAAGCATATATTTGGATATATTTCAGGTGAAGCGAAGTATTGCCTATTTGGATCATATATCATGGGGAGTTGAGACATTATCATTGCTGGAAGTCCACTTGCAACAGTTACAGTTAAGATTCCCTTTTCAAGTTCATTAAGTTTTAGAATCATACTTGAAATTGAAGCTGCAATATATCTGACAATTAAAATTATTACAACAGCAAGTAGCCCTGCAATAATTTGCTCCTTAGAAATAGATATTATTAATCCAATGTAAACGAAGAAGAATGACTTCATAAAGAAAGTTATTTCTTCATGAAACTCTCTCAACAATTTTTTCTCAATTTTAAATATTCTCTTAAACTCGAGAGTTTTAGATATATATTCAAAGTTTGTTATTATTAATCCAAAAATTAAAACTGTTAATGCACCTGACCCTTCACCTCCAATTTCCTCTGAAATAATGTAACTTAAAAATACGACAGCTAATGTAATCATATAGGTTAATGGTTTTCCACGTAATTTATCCAGTACAGATGCCCAAAACATGCCGACCATAAACCCTATAATGATAGAGTTACTGAAGGATAGAAACATCGTTTTAAATCCATCTAACAGTGATACTGTAGGGGAGATTATCATTCTAATTATTGTTATACATGTAATTACGCCTATAGGGTCAGTTAATACTGATTCTAATACTAGGATGATCTTTGCTCTATCAACATTTAATCCTGCTCTCTCTAATGTACTCAAGATTCCTATGGTTGTAACTGTACTTGTACCTGAAACCATTGCTCCTAGCAGTAATCCTTCTAATAATGAAAAATTATTTGGGAATAAAAAGTGCAAAATAGATCCAATGACGATCATTGTTAATGGATAGGTTAAACCTAAGAGGAGAAAGCTTTTAGGAAGCATTTCTACAACTAATCCAACGTCAACATTAATACCTGCATCAAATAGTATTATGCAAAGTGCTACAATACTTACTAGCTTTGATACTCTAACGAATAATTCAGGGTCGTAAAGATGGAATATTGGTCCAAGTAGGATTCCGAAGAGCAATAGCCATATAATGTCAGGTATCTTTGTTTTATCATAAAATAATGAACCCATAAATCCAAAAAGGATTGTCAGTGATATTAGTATCAATATATTCACAGCCTCGATCATTTTTCCACAAGCCTTAAACTATGAACTCATACGCTCTCCCAATAATTTTTACTATTGTTGATGAAATATAAGTTGAAATTCGCTTTTAATATCTTTTCACTTTAGTGACTTGAGTTAACCTTGTTATTATGACATTTTTACCTCGGTAGTTTCAACTTTCCTAACTATGGCGAGGGATATGGCCATAATTAGATTGCTAAATAAGAGAACATATAGGGAGAGATCTAAGAATAATTCGAAGTATAGTGGGATATTTTCAGCGGCAATTACCCCTAAAACTGCAGTTACAAGTCCTCTTCCAACTACGCATGACATTAAGCCTCTATATTCTTGCACTTCACTTCTAATTGTAGTTAAATTTACAATTACTAGTCTAGTTGCCAGTAAGAGTACTGTTAAGCCAAAACCAAATATTATTTCATTTAAAGTGCCAGGAACATATGCTAATCCTAATACGACAAAGATGAATGCCCGTATCAAGAAGGTAACCTCAGTATGAAAATGTCTTAATAGGTCTCTAATAGGTCTTATTTCTTCGACATCAACTTTTAAGCCTAAAATACGAGATATCTTTTCATTGTTTCCAATCATCATTCCAAGTATTAGTGAGGCTAAAGCTCCACTTCCTTCTAGTGTTTCAGCTGAACTATATGCAATTAGTAGTATTGCCAAGGTGAACATATAAAAGAATTCTTCTTTTCTCACCATAAACATTGTTATAATCCAGAAAACTCCTACCAGAAAGCCTGTTACAATTCCAGCGGAAAATTTGGTGAAGAACATTTCTAAACTCTCAATTATTGAATGAAATCCTATTTTAACATAATCTAAACATGATATTGCAATTATAATTGAAAGCAGATTTGTTAGTGCAAATTCTGTTGAGAGTGAAAGTATTAGTTCTTCCTTCACCTCCATTCTCCTCAAAATGGATAATAATACAGTTAATCCACTACCGCCCAAAATTGCTCCAAGAAGCACACTATAAGCCCATCTTAAATGTAAAATAAATCTTGTTATAACTGAAATTAAAAGTAAACTTAAAGCTAAACTTATAATGGGAATTAAAATGATTCTCCAACCCTTTTCTACTAACTGATCAATATTTAATCTTAATCCAATATCAAACATTAACATGGCAAGCGAAAAGGATGCAATATAGGGAATTGCTGTTTTAATACTGTTAATGCTTATTATATTAAAAATTGGACCTAGAAATATTCCAAAAATTACTAAGAATACAATCTCCGGGATATTCAGTAATCTAAATAAAAGTTTTCCAAAGAAGCCTAAAAGTAGTATTGCTGAAACTGTAAAAAAAGGAAAGAGTAGATCGTTCATTTAAATCTTCTCTCCATGAAACCAATCTACTTTAAAGTAAGTAGAGGTCGATATTTAATTCTTCTCACTATTCTAAAATGTATTTCCATTCAAAATTTCTTGTACTAAGCGATTTCAAGTTAGCTTTAAATTTTAATTGTAATGAGCAACTCATTAGAAAAATAAAGTAAGGTTAAATTAGCTTGCAACCGCACTCCGTACAATAATTATCTTCAGGTTCAACCGGCTTTCCACAACGAGGACAGAATTTAGGCCTCCTCCCATATTTCTTCGCTGAAACTCGTCTTTCTCTTCTTGTCCTTCTTCTTTTGCTAATGTGTTCAAGTATTGATTTTATATCTGAAAGCCATCCTTCTACATCATATTTCGCGGATAATCCTATACCTCTCTTCTCTTCTAGGGCCGGGAATGAGAAATGAAGAGTTTTATTTCTGTTCCAATTAGCGGTTACGAAAATTCCTGGTGAATGAAGCGATACCTTCTGTCCTCCTGTATCAAAAATAGAACCAGTAACGCCCCATTCCCATGAGGTCCATAAACCATAGGTTCCACCTTTAAAGCTTATAGTGATATAGTTATCACCAGCATATTCAGCCTCAACAACATTTTTCAATGGAACAATAAATGGACTTAATCCAATTATGGTTGGATCAACTTTAGCTATTCCAAGTGCAGCTTTAATTTGCTGCTTAGTAGACTTAATTATCGGCTCTAAAGGATAGTAGACGAATCTCTTACTAGTTAGGAATAAATAGCCCATGGAAATCTCATTCTGATATAAATCCCCTAAATTTATTGGCTCAGGTTTATATCCGCCTATGAGCATTTTATTTTTTGGCCATCTAAGCAGTTTCTCGTCATCCTTAAAGCGGTCTCCAAGCATATAAATTGTAGCTGCCAATTCTTTAGGTATTTTATATCTTTTAGCCATTTCTTTAGGTGATAACATATTAATCGAAAATATTTAACTTGATTTTCAGTTAAAATTTTTATGCCAAATAAACTCTAAACTATAATCGACTATCTGTTTCAACTAGAATTTTATTCATCAGTATGGTTGATCATTGAATTAAAGATATTCTGAGTGAGGAAACACTAAAGTATATATACGTAGTTTTTTCTCAATTCAATATCACGTTGAATTTAGAATAGTTGATGGTGGTAATTGAGTATGATAAAACTAGCAATAGTGCTGGCGGTCATTGCACTAATAATACTTCTGTTAAAAAGAGGATTTGAGATAGGTTTTACCCTACTTATTGCAGCTACATGTCTATCGTTAATTTTAACTCCTTTAAGGTTCATTGAAATTTTAATTGAAACTATAATGTCTAGCAAGACTTGGTTTCTAATATTTATGTCTTCTTCAATTGCAGCTTTAGCTGAGCTTTATAGATTGACAGGTCTAATTGAAGATTTGGGTATTGGGCTAGCTAGGGCGTTGAGGAGTCCTAAGATTGCTGTTATGCTAACTCCTGCTATAATTGGTCTATTACCTGTAGCTGGAGGAGCTTTGATGTCGGCTCCTATTGTTGGAGTTCTGAGTGAAAGTTTAAAATTCTCTAGTGAACTGGCCATTTATGCTAATGTATGGTTTAGACATACGATATTTATGTTCTACCCGTTAAGTCAGCTATTAATTACGACCTCTGCAATGTCTGGTTTACCAGTTGAGTCATTAGCCTTAAGGCAACTTCCTATTGCGTTGTTCATGATTTTTATTGGATATATCATTACTTTTAGAAAGGCAGAGTTAAATGTAAGGTTAAATTTAGATGAAGCTAGAAATCCACTAAAAATTTCTATTCTACCACTTGTAACCGCATTGATATTAGCCATTTCCTTTAGATTTCTCTTTGGAGATATTAGTATGCCTATTGGTGTTGTTTTGGGTTTTATTACTTTAATCTTGATTTCAAGGACTAATAGTCAAACTATTATCGATTCAATTAATAATAGGAGGGTTAAAGGGATAGCTCTGGCCGCCTTTAGCATAATGTATATGCAGAAATCTTTTTTGATTTCTGGTGCGTCAAAAATCATAACTGAAGCATTAACTTCAGCTGCAATTCCTATAATTATATTAGAGTATACTTTACCTGGATTTCTAAGCTTGATTACTGGTTCACCATTAACAGGAGTTGTATTAACTCTACCTATAATGCAGAGCTTAAAGACACTTAGTCTAACTGATGTGAGTGCAATTTATGTATCTTCATACCTCTACTATCTTGGTTCTCCAGCTCATTTATGCTTCGCATACACTGCACAATATTTTGAGTGTTCATTGCATAAATCGTATAAATATATGATTCCAAGTATTGCTCTATCCTTGATATTCACCTACTTATTGTACATGTTCACGTAAATGAATGGTAGATGTTGTTTATTCTTCAATGAAGATTTCCCTTGGCAAGTGCATTGTAACAATCCAGTTAGGCTTATCGACTATTTCTGCAATTCTCAGATCTCCCATTATACTAGCAAGAATGTATGCATCTTCTCTCTTTAACTTATATTTAAACGATATTAGCCTGATCATTTCTCTAACTGCGTCTTTTGCAGCCTCCATTAAATCACTATTTATACCCATCGTTACGTAATATGTGCTGAATTCCTCTAATGGCTCCTTGTGAATTATTGCTCTTGGATACCTTATATTTGCATTTTTTATTAAGTCAAATTCTAATACTACATAGAGTGGGGCTTCAATTGCAGTCACACAGACTTCTCCATCTCCTTGAGCGGCATGTCCATCTCCCACTGAAAACAATGCTCCTTCAACAAATATTGGAAGTATAAGTGTTGAGCCACGAGTTAAATGCTTGAAATCCATATTTCCGCCAAATGGACCTGGAGGCATCACTGGGAATTGTCCCCTCTCTGCCCTTGCAACTCCCATTGTACCGCAAAATGGATTTAAAGGAATTACTACTTTATCGTCTAATACTGTGTAATCTCCAGCTGATAAATCCCATATTCTAAGATATGGTTTATTAAATTCATCGGCTAATAGTCCGAATCCCGGGATTATTGCACTCCAACCCCAACCCTTAGTTTTAATGTCAATTATCTTTACAGCTAATGCGTCACCTGGCCTGGCTCCTCTAACATAAATTGGACCTGAGAGGGGATATACTCTACTCCAATCAAGTTTCAATAGGTCTTCACTTGTTGAATTAGGGGTTATCTGGTTATCTGTAACATCTCTCAATTCAAATACAACTCTATCTCCCGGGTCAATCTCTAATGCTGGTTCCAATGAATTATCCCACTGATAGTGTACCTTATCGGGGTCAATAAAATGTATCTTCAATAATAAGGCCTCCCTAAACTCATATATAAAATGGAAATTATAAGCATATTCAAAGTTTAATTACATTTATTTAATAGCTATAATTCAATGAAGTTATTGCTTTATAAACACCCCTAGAAATATTCGCAATAATTTCTTCTCCAACTTGAATATAGTTTTGGTCTTCATAATCTAATTCATTTACAAATACAGCTAAGACATAATCTTTAACATTAGTGAAGATGATTCCAACATCATTAACTACTCCTGGAACAGTCCCAGTTTTATGGGCAACAATTACATTATTAGGTAGATATCTCTTCAATCTTCTAGCTCCAGTTTGACAATAGGCCATTATTCCAATAATTTCATCACATGCCCTTGGAGTTAAGATTTTCTTCTCATATATTAGACTTAAAGTCTCAACAATGTCTCTTGGCGATGAAACATCATTGTAATCATAATTCTTTAAGGTATCTCCAG
The DNA here is from genome assembly GCF_058356305.1 of Candidatus Culexmicrobium sp. Classification (NCBI taxonomy): domain Archaea; kingdom Thermoproteati; phylum Candidatus Culexarchaeota; class Candidatus Culexarchaeia; order Candidatus Culexarchaeles; family Candidatus Culexmicrobiaceae; genus Candidatus Culexmicrobium; species Candidatus Culexmicrobium sp. The sequence continues at coordinate 11,098 of NZ_JBTVBB010000050.1, read as the reverse complement.
TTAGGCTAACCATCTCCCTGACTTCATGTTGTATTTTTAAGTTTTTAATTGTTAAGCCCATTCTTTGCCGTTCATAATATAAATCTCTTAGAAATGACTGTATTTCACCTTTAAACTCAACTTTTCTTTCAACCATTTCAAGTAGCTTTAGAATTTTACTTTCATCTTTCAATTCATAAAGCCCAAAGATGATCTCCTTAGTATTGTATGCAACTAAAGTATTGTTTAAACCTAGATTCCTAATAGTTTTGTTAATGCTTTCTTTACCGAGAATATCCATTAAAATATCTGTTGCAGTATTATCACTAATTATCATCATTAACTTAGCTAAATCCCTCAATGTTAACTGTAACCCCTCATCTAAATATTGTAGAAGCCCTGATCCCGGAGCTTTATCATAAAGCTTAACAATATATCTATCCTCTAAACTTATATTTCCACTTATAACTTGATTAAATAATTCTATTAATACGTATATTTTGAAGACACTTGCAGTCAGAAATTTTTCATCAGCATTATAATATACTTCTAATCTTGATTTCAAATCCCTAAAGCCTACTCCAACTTTACCTTCTACTTTTTCTACTTCACTTAGAGTTATCTTTTCTACTTCATCTTTTAGTCCCATATTTTCACCTTAAAATCTTCTTCTAAAGCAAGCTATAAATCGCTATCTATTCAACAATAATCTTTTTAACTAGAGTAAAGTTAACTTATTATCCCTTACAAATTGAACTGATATTGGAGTGGTTGACATGCCCTTAATAATTCCTAAAATTGAAGAATTAACACCTGAAAAATTTAAGGAAACTTTCAGAAAAATATTAGAGGTTAAGAGGAGGGCTGGATTAAAGCCACTTCATGATAATCCTCCAGATCTTTTTGAGAGAGCTAAGCTATACGGAACGCAATATAGGAATGGCTCATGGAATTGGGCTTCAAATATATGGAGTAGATCAGCTGCAAATACAGTTGTAATTGAAGATGAAAGTCAACTGAAATATGAACATAAACTGTTAATGCTAAGAGTATTAGAGCATATTTTAGCTCAAGGTCCCCTCATAAAGGTTGATGGATATGTTGGTAAGCCTGGAACAAAGGCTCAAATGCACGCCACAGTATATGTAGACCCACAATTTCCAGATATTGCATATAGATGGAAGGAACTAGTCTTCCCAGCACCATCAGACGAGAAACCTGACATTGAAGTCTTCATGATACCACACTATCTGGGGAATCCAATGATTCCAGGAACCAATAGAATGTTAATGGTAATGAGATTTCCACATCACAACTTCACAATAATAACTGCATCATCTTATCAGGGAGAAGTTAAAAAGGCAGTTTTAACCCACTGGATCTATCATGTATATAAAAGGGGTGGAACAGGTGAACATGCTTCCCTAAGGGAATTTACAGTTAAAAGAGTTGATGGAAAATGGAAGAGGATAGTAATGTGTGTTTGGGGTTTAACTGGAACTGGAAAGTCAACTCACGGCTTATATGTATGGACACCTAGAAACGCTAAAATCTACATGGAAAACTTCGGTATAAATCCACTTGAATATGTAAAAGACCAAGTTATAAAAAATGATGACATAGTGGCAATCTTCGAGGATAAAGTTATAGGGTCAGAACGTGGCTCATGGACTAAAACTGAAGATTTAACGCCAGATCAAGAAGCAATGTGGAATGGTGCAATGAGTCCACGCGCCCTACATGAAAACACAGAATTCGATGAAAACGGTTATCCAAGCTTTAAAGGAGAATTATTCCAGTACTTTGGAGCACCAAATAGAAACTCGAGAAGCGTATTATATCTCGAAGACACTGGGTTCTTTGATGGAGATGTAGAATCAAGCGGTCCCTTAACAACAGCCATCTTCCTATCACCAGGATACTTCACAGACTATGCATGGATAAAAATTGTTGACGAAGCAATAGCAGCAAAAATATTAGCAGATGGAAGAACAATAGGCCACCCAGCACAAGCAAAAGAAGTAATAGGAAAAGTAAGATATGTAGCAAGATATGCAAAACCATTCACCATGGGAGTAACAAATACAGCACACGTAGTAAGATTCTACAACTACCTCAAAAAAAGGAAAAAAGAAGGAAACCCAATAGAAGTATATCTATTCAACACAACTGGAAGAATAATAGCAAAATATGAATGGAAGGAAAAGAAGCTAGGAGACAAAACAATAATGGCACCAGAACCAATACTAGTAGAAGTTGAAGGCATACCCAAAGCTATTGGAGGAACAAGACCAACCATAGAAGAAACCGAACTATTCATACTACAAGCAGTAAGAGGAGCAGTAGAATACGAACCACATCCAGTATGGGGAGAAAAGGTACTAGTACCAAAAATGGTTCCAGGGATAAAGCCTGAAAGACTAAAACAACTAAAACCAACTACCTACCTAACCCTAGAAGAATTTAAAGCACTATTAAAAGCACAAATAATTGAAAGCAAATACTACCTAGACAAAGACTGCCCAAACCTACCAAGAGAAATCTACAATGCTATGGACTTCGAATAAAATTTACAACTATTAAAATAATTTATTCAAAATAAAAGTAATAGTTAAGTTAGAATAACTGCAACAATAAATTTTATAGATTACTTTAAACAAAATTAAGTTAAAATTTAACTCCTCATGGTGATAAAGATGAAATTCAGTAATAGAGGTATTAGCCCAGTTATATCAATAGTCATCATAGTTAGTGTAAGTATTGCAATTGCAATCTCAGTAGTACTCTGGATGTCAGGAATAATAGGAGGCTTCACAAAATAGGAGAAATTAGAACTAAAAGCAGCATACGCAGAGACCACCAGAATTAGTCAATGGACCTATAGAATTCCCATAACTATAACTGAGCAAAGTGGTAATGACTTGAATAACTATCAGATTTTAGTGGAAATTGATACTGCTTCCCTCATAAATGCCGGTAAAATGAAAAGTGATGGTGGAGATATACGATTTTTAGATTCAGATGGCACAACATCACTTTCCTACTGGATTGAAAGTGGCCTAGGTACATCGACAACCAGAATATGGGTTAAAGTACCTACTATTTCTACAAATAATCAAAGGATCATCTATATGATCTATGGAAATCCTTCTGCCTCAAGCAGAAGTGATGCTACTGCTGTTTTCGATTTTTATGATGATTTTGATGATGGGGATATTTCGAATTGGTATCCTGTGTATGCATCAATAACTGCAATTATTTTCGATGGGGAAAATGTATTAAAACTTGAACCAGTTTCTCCAACCAATTTTAAACATCTTGCTGTTCCAATTGATTGTAACTTATCTCTGGAAACATATATTGTTGAAGCTAGGATTTATGACGACAATCCTGCAGGTTCAGTTTTTGTTCACTTCAAAGATGATGGTAATTGGTGGGGAATAGAATTATATGCGGGTAAGCATATTTTTAGACCTTACATAAACAATGTAGATAAAGAATGGGTCTTTACAACATGGGGGCCAACTCCTTCTGATAGATGGTATCAAATAAGAGTTGATGTAATGCCCAACCGATTAATTACGTATGTTGATGGTACTAGAGTTGCAGATTGGACAATTCCCTCTCAATATCAGTTCACAAACTATAATAAGGTTGGCTTTGTAGAACATTTAGGTTATGGTCCCCTATATGCTGATTGGATTAGAGTCCGGCGATATGCCAACCCGGAACCATCTATAACTATTGGAAATGAAGAAGTAGCAGAGGGTATACCTGGTTGGTTTATAACTGTTATGGTGATTAATACAGGGGGGATTGATACAACAATCACAGAAATCATGATTAATGGAAAATCGATTGCAAGTTATAGTCAAGTTTTAAACGTGATCAATGGAGAGACTAATGAAATCTACTACAATGCTACCATTAATAAGTTCGAGGAAGGTATACCATTAAAAGTAGGTGAAAAAATTGTATTCAAAATATCTATGACTATAGAATCTCCATTCAAACATGGATCAAACATTGAGATAAAATTAAAGACTGCATCAGGACAAGAGTATCCTAAAATAATACGATTGCCATAAAATAGTCAACTTAATATTTTTACATAGCTATTTCATTCTATGGTGAAAGTTTTATTGGTGATTAATGTTGAATGATTCATCTGTTTCTCTTGAGTTTTTAAAGAGTAGAGTAAGGGATTTTGTAGCTGAGAGAGATTGGGGGAAATTTCATAATCCTAAGGATTTGGCTGTTTCTATTTGTGTTGAGGCTGGTGAGTTGCTTGAGATTTTTCAGTGGAGGAGTGTTGATGAAGTTAAAGAGATGATTAGGGATGAAGAATGGTTGAATAGGATTTGTGAGGAGTTGGCTGATATTTTTATTTATATTTTGAGTATGGCTAATGTTTTGGGTATCGATTTGACTAGTGCTGTTTTAGATAAGCTTAAGAGGAATGCTGAGAAGTATCCTGTTGAGAAGTTTAGGGGTAGAGCTTATTTATCTTGATTTTCTTAAAAATTGGAGGGAGTTTTGGATTAGTATATTGTGCCTTTTTCTTTTATTTTTTCTTCTCTTTCTTCTAGTGGGATTTTCTTCCATTCCTCTATGAATTTGACTACGAATTCTATGAATTCTTCTCTGCGTTTCTTTGCGTCTTCTAGGTTTGCATCTTTTGGATGGGTTAAGGCATATATTCCTGATGATGTGAATTCATGGGTGTTTAGTGGTATTGATGCCCAGAATACTTGTTCTGCTATTTCTCTATCTTTTCTTTCTGGGTTCATTAATTCTATCATTTCTGGTTCTAGTTTTGTTGTTGGCTTCCAGTCTTTAACTCTTTCCATTTCCACTAGCTCTGGCCTTACTACTAATACGCTTCCAGTTTCTCTTGCTCCTGAATGTACTTCTAGGTATTTTAATGCTCTGTCCCTATATTTCTTGGCTATTTCTGTTTGTGATGGCCCTCTTGGTATTGCTACATAGACTCTAGATCTTCTTTGTGCAAGTCTTTTTGCTAGTGCTACTATTTCAGTGTTTCCTCCATGTCCATTTATTATTATGAATCTTTTAATTCCATGCCTGGCAAGTGAGTCTATTGTTTCCAATAGGATGTTTAGTAGTGTTTCAGCTGAGAATGTTATTGTTCCCTTGAAGCCCATGTGGTGGGGTGAAAAGCCTGGCCAGCATGGTTGGACTACTATTGAGTTTGTTCTTTTTGCAATTTCTTCACATACACTTACAGCCCATATGGTGTCTGTTCCTAGTGGTAGGTGTGGACCATGTTGTTCAATTGCGCCAACTGCAATTAATGCTACTGGTCTTTTTTCACTTTTGAGCCATTCTTCGAAGGCACTTCTAGTCATTTCATGGAGTAATACTCTCCTCTCTTTCATTAAAACACCTTATTGCAGTAGAGTGGTTTTTATTAAAAGTTTTTTGATGTCTTACTTTAGTGTGTTGAGTTAAAGTTTTATGTTTTATAGCTAAATTAGATTGGTGAAATTGGAATGAGAGAGCTTTTGAAGATGGAGTATTTAGGAGTTACTATTAGGGTTGTTCAAGGTGACATAACTGAAATTGATGTTGAAGCTATTGTAAATCCAGCTAACAGTTTATTGATTATGGGTGGAGGTGTCGCAGCTGCAATTAAAAGGGTTGGTGGACAGGTAATTGAGGATGAAGCTAGACGATATGCCCCTATCGATGTTGGTGATGCAGTTGCTACCACTGCTGGTAAGCTTAAGGCTAAATATGTTATACATGCGCCTACAATGGTAAAGCCAGCCATGAAGATTAATGTTGAGAATGTTAGACTTGCGATGAGGGCGGCATTAAATTGTTCTAGGAGGCTTGGTGTAAAATCTATAGCTTTTCCTGGTCTAGGAACTGGCGTTGGAGGTGTACCAGCGGATAGAGCTGCTGAAGTAATGGTTGAGGAGTTAATTACTCATTTAAAGTTAGGGTCTTCTTTAAATGAAGTTGTTTTAGTTGGTTTTAAAGGGAATTTGGCTATGGAATTTGTTAGGGCTTTGGAGAAGTTTTTGAGTTGACTTAGTTTTTAGGTATGATCATTTTGGTGTTTGGAAGTATCTGTTTTAGTTTTTCAATAACTTTTTCTGAGTCATCCCAAGCCTCCACAATCTTGTATCCACGTTTAATTAGCCTTTTAATTATGCTTGCTTTAAAAGTGTAATCTTTTCTTTTGTCAAAAGGTTTTCGAAAGTATATTTCATCGTACGGTATACTCCATTTTTCTAGTTGTTCTAATGTTTTGTTTTTCTGTTTATCTTCTCTTCTTCCCGTAATTAGTATGATGTAATATCCCCTGTTCTTCTTTTCCTTTAACTTAGAAATGTTTTTTAGGATAGGTTCATCTAAATCCATATAAGTTTCACTTAAAAAGTAATCCCAAAATCTCCTACGTTTTTTGCCGCGTATTTTCTTAATTGATATGGCATTTACTTTTTCTAGGCATTTTCTAAGTCGTTTTTGAGGATTGATTAAAACACCATCAATGTCAAATATTATTGCCCTCATTTCCTCACCATGACTTTAGGTGGATAATAAAAATAGGGATTTGTTGATTATGGATCACCTAGTTTCTCTTCTATCAATTGTGCTTGTTTCTTTGTTAAGTCATCTCCAGTGTTGTCATAATTCATTAGGTTTCCAGCATTGTTTGCTCCTTGATTTGTTGCTCCAGTTGCTCCTTGATCTACAACTTCATTATCGCTTAGCTGATGGGCTAGTTCATGTGCAAGTGTACGATCATCGAAATCTGCAGCATTATCGATGGCAATTCCAGGTTTATCACCTTCCCATGACACTCCTAGTACTCTGCTGGTAATCGTGGCACCAGTTTTAGAATCTTTCTCATTAAAATCTATTCCCGGGACATAATATATGTCTATTGTGTTTTTATCATTGTCGTTTGGTAATTTGTCTCGTTCATCTTCTTCTCCAACATCTAATCTTTTATCTGCATCTGCAATTTCTTTCCATTTATCTTTACTTATCTTCTTGAACTCCTTTATTTCAAAGACTATTACCTTTGAAAAGTCGCATTCATCTGCATTCTTCTTAAAGATTTCATTAGCTTTCTTGACATCTTGACGAACTTGATCTTCAGTTACACCTGAACCCTCAACTATCCAAACTGTTAGTTTCACTTTATGTTCTGGCTTTGTTTTATTTAATGCAATTTCAATTATTTTTTCTGCTGCCTTTCCACTTATAAGGTCTATGACTGTTATGGGTATGGTTGGTATGGCTGGATCATAAGGCAGAACTACCATCGGTAATCCATATTCATTAATATAGGGTATGATTGGTACTTCATTTATCATTATGGTCAAGTTAAATGTTTTACATATGTTTCCAAACTTATCAACTGGGAAGATATTTATGCTTATATACGTTTCATTAGTCCATGGATCCTCATAGAATATTGTGGAAAATGTAAAATCTTCAAGGGATCCTGGCAAGAAGTCTACAAAAGTTGATATCATAGCTCCACTATCAAGATCAATTGCATAAACCTTAATTAAACCAGCTTGAGTTGAATTAAATTGTGCTACATAGCTTCCATTACCTAAGCTTTCTGCAAAACCGCTATAGATCTTACGTGTTGAGTCTCGTGTTTTAACTATTGAGGCTATAACGGCTATTCTAGCGTTTGTGACAGATTCGCCTCTAACATTATATGCTTTTATATGGACTTGACATAAGTCTTCACCATTAGCTATATGAGGTGAGGTAACCATTATTTCGAGTCTACATACACGGCTTAAAATGTCTCCTAATTCGCTTCTAATTTCACTTATATTTGACTCTAACTCTATAATTCTTGCTATAGCGTCTTCTAGTTCACTTTGTGTGGATGCTAATTCTTTTAGAGTTGTATTTAGTTCTGCTAATGTTTCTGTGAGTTGTTGTTTAGTTGAGGTAAGCTCATTTCTAATACTGTTCAATTCATTTTTTGTTTCAACAAGTTCTTCTCTGAGTGCTCTTATCTCTGGTTGAACTATTATATAGCCTATAACTCCTCCTGCAATTAATGCGATTAGCGCGATGACAGTCAGTTTAATGCCTACTCCAATACTAGTTAAGCCTTTATGTGTATTCATGTTTATAAATCTAGGTAAAGATTAATATAAACATTCTTCAAATAGTGAACTGGTTAATTTAAAATAATAATTTTATATGTTGCCTATTAACTTTTGTTATTTAGAGGTTTAAGATTTGAATATTGCTAAGTACTTTCCATATCCCCCTAGACCATATCAGTTAAAGACAATAGATGAAATTAGATCTAACATGGAGTTCAAGGATATTTGCATACATGCACCTACTGGATTTGGTAAGACGTCAGTAATACTTGCCTCTATTATGCATAATGTTTTAAGGGGATTAAAAGTTATTTGGGCAGTTAGAACAGGGAATGAAACTGATAGACCTATTGAGGAATTAAAGGTAATTGTTGACAAGTTTAATCTTCCCGTTTTTGGGCTATCTTATCGTGGAAAGAAGGATATGTGTCTTCTGGCTGAGAAGTTTGGAGGCGAACTTGATTATTCAGATGTATCTTATATTTGCAGATTAATGAGAAGGAATTGTCAATTCTACTTAAATTATAGGGATAATTTTGATTTAGAACCATATATTTCAAAAGGCCCTCTCCTCTATTATGAAGTTTACTCTTTAAGTAGGAAGCTGGGTTTATGTCCATATTATGCTCAGAGAGCTCTTGCAAAAATTGCAAGTATAATTTCACTAAGTTATAACTATGTTGTTAATCCTATTTTTGAATGGAGTATTAGAACTTTAATTCCCTTTGGCAAGTCGATTTTAATTGTTGATGAGGCACATAATCTTCAAAATTTAGAGTTAAATTCGGATACGATAACTTTAGGGACTATTAGACGTGCAAGGAGAGAAGCTGAGGAATTTGATGCTAAAAATGTGATTGAAATGTTAAATTATGTTGAAGATAAAATGCTTGAAATTCATTCTTCATTGGAGGATGAGGAGGATGCTGAATTTAATCCTCAAGAATTACTTCCATATGATTACTTAGACATGTTAGATGAAGCTAAGCATATTGGAGAGCTAGTTAGGAGAAGACGGCTAGAGAGAGGTTCAAGGCCTAGATCCTCACTTCATCATTTTGCTTCGTTCATGATTTCTGCTCTAGATTTAGTTGACACTGAGGGTATAGCCTTTATTGCTGAGAAGATTGAAGATAATCTTAAACTTAATATTTGGGATATGCGTGCTTCAGAGATACTTAGCGAGAGATGGCTATTATTTAGGAGATGTATTTTTTGTTCAGGAACACTTAAACCAATTGAAGCCTTTGCTGAGACAATTGGGTTATCAAATTATCACTCAATAATAGTTCCAAATATTTATGATAAAAGTAATATTGCGGTTTATATTTTGAATGATGTTACTACTAGGGGTGAGGAGTTAAGTTTGGAAATGGCTAGCAGATATGTAAAATCCATAATAAATTTTCTGGATACAGTCAAAACGAATACCGCTATTTTTACTGCTAGTTATAGAGTTCAAGAAGCCATTTTGAGTTTAGGATTGAAAAGTAAAATTGAAAAATTAGGCTTAAAAGTCTTTATTGAATATAGGAACATGAGTGGCTCAAAGTCTAGAGAAATTTTAGAGAATTTCAAGAAAACTAGTATTTATGGAGATGGTGTGCTTATAGCTCCGATTGGTGGTCGTTTCGCTGAGGGTGCGGATTTCCCTGGAAGAGAGTTAGAGGCAATCTATTTGGTTGGGATTCCATTTGCAAAGCCATCAGTTAGAATTAACTTATATATTGAATATTACATTAAGCTTTATGGAAGTGAACGAGGTAGATTTTATGCTTATACTTTGCCTGCCCTCAAACAAGCTTCACAAGCACTTGGTAGAGCTATAAGAAGTCTTGAGGATAAGGGTGTATTTATACTTGGAGATCAAAGATATCTTAATTATCTAGAGTTCCTACCACAGTATGTAAAGGAATGGTATAAGACTATTTCATATAATGAAGTTAACTCTATTAGAATTCCATGGAAACAAATTTAACTTAGTGATTTAAAGCAAAGTCTATTTAATTTAAATTCATATGCTGCGGCTGCAATTGTAACGCCATAAAAGTAAACTTCTTTTCCATGAGCTTTCAATAATATTTCGTCTATAGTATTATTTACAATGGTTGTTCCTGTAGCTAGAATTATGTCGCTCCATTTGATAATATTATCGTCTTTCAAATATGTCTCTATAATTACATTACCCTTCCTTTTTCCAATATTTTCAGGATCCATATCAGATATTCTGAATTCATTAAAGCATCTGGATAAATAGTAGGCTATTGCTGGCTGATATCCAATCATTCCAACTCTAACATTACTACCATGCTTTTCAATTAAGTACTCTGCAAGTTTCTTGCCACATTCCTCAGGACCATTATCTTTACAGTGTCTCGTATTTTGTATTAAGCCTAAGTATTTATACGTCGCATTTATAGTTGCAATTAACAAGGCTCTATTTCTATTGTTTTTAAGTGGAAGCATGTAGATTGAATTAAGTTTTCCAGTGAAGTTTAAGGGTTCATCTGTGAATGCTTGTCCTCTACATCCATTAATAATAGCTTCAATCATTGTTTCTTTCCCTTGAAGTAATGGATAATCTTTCCTTGACGGCCTCCCAATTGCCTCTATGGGTGTGAGAGGTCTGGCCTTAATGATTATCTTTGCTTTTTCTAATTTGTGTTCCTTAACTTTTCTCCACCATCTTTCACGTAGAATTTCAATTAAGCTTTGACTTGTCACATTTATCTTTTTCTTAAAGCTTTTATATAAACCATAATTCCCAGAACTGTTATTACTAGGTTTGAAATTATAAAGATAGGTATATTTGGCTGAGAAGCTTGAGGTACGCCTGCTAGGCTTCTAATTATTTCAGCAGCAATTGATACCGGATTTATTTGTGCAATTTTCAATACAACGTTGTATGCCATGTTTACTTGTGTGAGACGTTTTAAAGCTTCCTCTGGATAAAATATTGTACTGAAAAAGAAGATTAAGTAGTAAGATAGACTTCTAATAGTTAC
>NZ_JBTVBB010000049.1:0-48471 GCF_058356305.1 Candidatus Culexmicrobium sp. | reverse complement strand
TAAGTACTTTACACCATAAGGTGTAACCCATTGCCTAATCCATCCAATAGCTACGTCTCCAGATGGAGTTAAGCTAATTAATAGTTCAAAGTCAGGTGCACCCTTAATTCCCTTTAACATAGGAATTTGATCTAGTGGTGTACCATAGAAATCTGCTGGAACAGCCGCATGAATATTTTCAGCTAATGCCTTTCTCGCAGTCTCTCCACCGGGGACATAGCCTAGGAAGACATAGTCTTCTCCATACTTTTTACCATATGCATCTGGGTTCACTTTTTCAATTGCAGATCTATAGCATATTGGCCCATCACTATATAGTGTAGCAAAGACCACTTTAACATTCTTTGCAAACAAGTCATGCATGGTAGCTATCATGAATGGCTCGAATGCAGGTAGAGAGCTAACACCATAGTCTATGCTCACAAAGACGTAGGCTCCATCAGGTAGGTTCTTGATATATTCGTGATATTCTTTAACTCTTGCACTAACAGGAACTGGTAGTCCTATAGGTTTCACCAGTGGAAGGGATAAGCAGATTAGAAGAAGTGTATAAATGAATTCCCTTGGCAATGCTTCAACATACTCGAGAAGCGACTTGCCCATCCTAATCCCTCCTTCCAAAGTATCCAGTCTCCCAGCCCATCAATGTTCTTATACCCAGCAGTATAGCTCCAAGTCCTGCACCAATAGCTATACCCCTGAAGGATGATTTTACAATATATTTGTTGATCCAATCTGCAGCATCAACTATTGGAGAATATATTTGCAAGGATGGTGTCCTGGACATTAAAGTTATAAATCCAACTAATAATAGTGCTGCAGTTTCAATGTTTCTAGCTCTGAAAGATCTTATAGTGGCTGAAGTAATGTAAAAGGCCAGTGATGAGTACATAGCTCCAGCACAAGCACCGAACACATATATTTGCATCCAACGATATTGATCAGCTGTAACATTTAATCCAAGTCTTGGCTCTCCACCAATACCGATAATCGCCATAACTAGAGCTACAAATATAAGCCAAGCACTATAGTACCATTGACCAGGAGTTTTACGGCTAATATGCCTCATGTGTATTAGCATTATGTTTGTGAAGCCGAAGCCAACAGTAAAGGCTGCTAATAGATTTGCCCAGTTTGTTAAGTCTCCACCTATTCTATTAAGGGTAATCTGATAAGGCTCTGTAGGTTTAGCTGGAACAAGGAAATACTGTATAATTATAACTATACCAGTTATGAAAGTTATTGCAATGGGTACATATCTCCTATATGCAACAGATGCCATACATAATCACCTACCATTTAAGGAAATCTAAAATAGCCTTTGAACCGGCAGAGTATAGTAATGCACCTAGTAAACCGAAGATTAATGCAAATAGTTTCCCAAGGTCCTGTACAAATAGGCTGCCAGTCTGAGCGGGGTCCTTAGTTAGGTAAGCTCCAGCTGCATAACACTCCTCACCAATTAAGACGTAATCTGCAACTATGGCGAAGAATGGTATCTGATAAGCTCTCGCAGTTCCAGCGATTTGTATGGCTCCAATTCTGAAGAAAGTTTCGGCGAAGATCAATGACTCAGCGTAGAAGGGTCCAACCATTATATTTGCAGCTGGTCTTTCACGCTCAGCAATACCTTGAACTGCAGCTGCGAAGGCGAATTGTGAGCTTGAAAGATAACGGATGGCCTCTTCAGGCCTGGCTTTCTCAGGTTTACCCTCAGCCAAGAAAGCTTGTCTATATAATTCTTGTGCTAGAGGCATAACCGTATGGCTATAGCACGAATAAATCACTGGAACATCATATTTAGCGCATAGTCTAGCAACTTCTGCAAATACTGCCAATCCTGCCAATTTTAGTGGAGCCCAAGTGCCAGTTAACCCGCCTAATCCAGTTGTTACGTGAACTGGTTTACCCATTTCTGCAGCTCTACCTACAGCTTCTTCTAGAGCCTCTAAGCCAGCGATTTTTCTAATGTTTATTGTCCATCCTTTCTTTATTCTGTCGAAGGCCCAAAATGCAATGGCCCAGAATAATATTAGTATAACAAAATCCAATTGTCTACCTGAGACAATCATAGTTCTCTCTCCATAAAACAACTTTTATATTAACTGCTATACGTTTCTATCCTAAAAACATATTTAACCTTTACTAAAAAAATCAGTATAAAAAAATTTTTTAGACATGATTAAGAAAAAAGAAATAGAAAATTTGAATTAATTATAGGAGATTTCTACAAAAATATAGGATAAATTTAGAATTTATAGTCAAAAATAAAGTATCTTCTTACACTGACTATCTAGAATTGAAATATTAGAATAAATTTGCAAACCATGAAGCAATATTTAATAAGACAAAGTAGAATTATTACATTACTTGAGGATGATTAAGCTCGAAAGGGCTGACCTTGCAGGGGATGATTGACCCGTGCATAATGACTCAACAAATTTAATAGCAATATAAGTGATTATTATGGAAATAATCCCAGCAATACTGATGGGGGTTATTCAAGGTCTTTTAGAATGGCTGCCAATAAGTAGTAGCGGTCAAATATCAGTAATCTTAATGGAAGCACTAAATATTAATCCCATCAAGGCATTTCAACTATCCTTAACTCTACACATAGGAACAGCATTAACAGCCATCACAATATTTAGAAGACAAATTTTTCAAGATATAAGAGAAAAACTAGAAAATAAACTATGGAACGACCCAATTTTCCTAATACTTCTAGTCTTACCAATCATCTCCATGATGACTGGATTACCTACCCTTCTAATTTTAAGGTACTACTTAAAAAAATTAAATGCCGAAATAGCTACGTCGATAATAGGATTCTTCCTAGTGATAACAGGCTTCACACAGTTACTATTGAAAGAAAAAAGTAGATATAAGCTAAAAGGAATGAATTCCCTCAATATTAGAGACATCATCATACTAGGTTTAATTCAAGGATTCTCTATAATTCCAGGTATATCCAGAAGTGCAATTACAATCTCATGTCTACTCGCAAGGAAATATAAAGGAGAAGATGCAATTAAAATATCATTCATCGCATCAATACCATTATCACTAGCCATTGGAATCTATGGACTGAAGGAAAATATATCAATTGAAATCATTCTAGGCATTCTAGCATCATTCATCACAGGCATGTTATCAATTAAAACGATGATAACTCTATCTAGGAAGCTAAGATTCCCAGTCCTACTCATAACGTTAGGCCTAATAATGATCTTACAACTAGTAATCATTAGACCATAAAGCAACATAAAATTTAAGTACTCCTTATGGAAACAAATCGACAATAAATTAGGAGGTAAAATATTGGGAGGACCAAAAAAGAAAAAACCAATCAAAAGAAGAAAACCAAAGAGAAGAATAGAAGCAAAAAAACCTGAACCACAAAAAAACATAAGGGAAGTAGTAGTCCCAGATAAACTAGCAATCCAAATTGAAAAAGAAACATCAAAAATGAATTATGTTACACCATACATTATAGCAACAAAATACAATATAAGAGTCAGTATTGCTAAAGACATACTAAGAAAACTATCTGAAAAGGGCATAGTAGAGAAAATTTCATCCAATAGAAGAACTACAGTATATGCCCCAATCATGAATAAATAAACAACGAATAACAATTAACGTTAACGAAAGATTTTTATTTAATATATTTAGTTTTAACTTCGACAAGGTGATGTCATATTGTGTTGTATATATACAATACTTTAACCCGGAAAAAAGAGCCATTCCAACCATTAGACCCTAACCTTGTAAAAATCTATGTCTGCGGACCCACAGTCTATGACAAAACACATATTGGACATGCGAAAACATACGTAGCATTCGATGTGATAAGAAGATATCTTGAATTCCTAGGATACAATGTATTATACATAGTAAATATAACAGACATAGAAGACAAAATAATAATGAAATCTCTCAAAACAGGAAAGGAATGGCATCAAATAGCCGAAGAATATATAAAAGACTTCTTCAACGCCACAGACAAATTAAATATAAGACGGGCCCATATCTATCCAAGAGTTTCAGAACATATAGAAGATATAATAAAATTCATAGAAAAACTAATTGAAAAAGGATATGCCTATGAGGCAGAAGGAAGTGTATACTTCTCAGTAGATTTATTCGACGATTACGGAAAACTATCCAATATAACTAAAGAACAATTAAAAACCTTTGAAGAAGGTCTTGGAAAGAGGAAGCCATATGACTTCGCACTCTGGAAGAAGGCAAAACCAAATGAACCATATTGGAAAAGTCCATGGGGACCGGGAAGACCAGGATGGCATATTGAATGTTCAGCAATGTCATCAAAATATCTAGGATCACAATTTGACATTCATGGAGGCGGCGAAGACTTAATATTCCCACACCATGAAAATGAAATAGCCCAAAGTGAAGCATACTTTGGAACTAAACCATGGGTAAAATACTGGATACATACAGGCATGCTAGTAATGGGAAAAGACAAGATGTCAAAGTCTATAGGAAATGTAATCACAGTTGAGGAACTAATCTCTAAGCATGACCCAATGGAAATACGATACTACTTAATAAGTGGACATTATAGAAGCCAACTAGCGTTCAGCGAAGAAACACTCAAACATGCCAAAGCAGCCTACAATAGAATTTTAAATGCAATTACAGATCTAAATCACATAAAGCAAGAAATGTCTGAAAAATATAAGGCAACCAATGAAACTCTAGAAACATTTCATAAAATAATTAAAATTAGAAACTCATTCATCCAAGCAATGAATGACGATTTTAACACACCAGTAGCACTAGCCAAACTCCATGAATTAACTTCACTAGTAAATAAGAAAATAGTAAAATCACCTGAACCATTAACGGTTCTAGCTGCACTAAAAGTATATGAAGAAGCAAGCAGCATACTAGGATTATTCGAAAAGGAATTTAGAAAGAAAGAAGGAGGAGAAATGAAATTAATTTCATCACTAATAAATCTAATATTATCTATAAGGCAAAAGTATCGGAAGAAGAAAGAGTGGGAAACTGCAGATTGGATCGCATCTGAGTTAAGAAAAATGGGGGTCGAACTATCAGATATGAAAGACAAAACATTATGGCGAATAAAACTATGACTTTTCACTGGGTAAGAAAGGTGTTAAAAATCTTTCGTCAACATAGACCTCAGCACCAGCTAATAAAGCTAGAATAATGGCACTACTTGGAACCATAATTTTCTTAAAAATTTTACCATTAATATTAACTTTAACAGTAGCACAATAAACATAACCTCCCCTATGTTCAAGCACATCATCTATAGTCACTTCTTTAACGGCATCCCTTAAAGCATGCTCAACAAATGGGAGCTCAGCTAAAAATAAAGCCAATATCATTCTAGGATCGCTTGTTATATCAATTCCATTAGCCAACCTCTCAATGGCAATTGCCGCATCAATAGGTATTGAACTCATATCAAAAAATCTGCCATCTTCAAGAGTACATCTAAGTATCGGATACTGAAAGCGGGGGTTAAACATTATTTTATAACTAATAACTCTAACCTTACTCAATATATTCCCTCATTGTAAAATTAGAAGTCATTATATTTAAGTGTGCCTTAAGTCACCCAGTTCATCATAAACTGAAGCGAGCAATATAGGGAGAATTACAGTTGCATCACCATAAACAGTTACATGCTTCGCTTCAGGTTTAACCTTTCCCCAACTTATAGCCTCTCTCACTCTAGCACCACTTAAACTTCCATCATACTCAACTGCAGTTGTAATATAAATCGCATAGTCTAATCCACCTTTAAACTGATTCCACCAAATAACATGATGCTTACTAATTCCTCCACCGATAATTAAAGCTCCACTCCTCCTAGACTCAAAAACAATATCAGAAAGCTCCTTCATATCTTCAAATAAATCAATTGAAAAATTACGTGACTGAGAAAACATAAATAAATGTGTACCAAAAGCCGAGTCAACTATTCCAGGTACATAAATGGGAACATTACTCAAGTAAGCCTGCCTCAAAAAGGAATTCTCATCATTTATATGCTTACCTAATTCCATTAACAGTTCACGTACACTAAATCTATCCTTGACTCTGGAAATCTCATTCATAAGACGCCAAGTAACAGATTCAATAAGTGGACCATAGGAATCAAGGGGAATAAGGACATTTCCCAAGCGATGTATCTTCAATTCACTTAGCATAACATCATCTAAATCAAAGCTACCATGAAAATACTTACCACCGAAACTTCGAGCAATATCATGATCTATTGCACCGCCAGTAGTAATAATCACATCAATCAACCCTTTAGAAATAAGTTCAGATAATACTCCACGCAATCCAGTAGCAATAAGATTTCCAGTAAAAGATAAGAAAACAGTACATTCCTCATCCCTGAACATTTCAGTAGCAATCTCTTTAGCCTTTGCTATAAATCTTGAAGAAAAACCACCCATTACATCATATGCTTCAACCAGTTTACTTACAGTCATATAATTTCCAATCCTAACATCCCGTACCTCTGAAACAAGTAAATCATTAATCTTCAAAACAATCACCCATTAATCTAATGGCAAACCTTTACAATGAACCTTCCCACTAAAACGCCTAATGAAATTTTTACATGTAAAACATACAAGAAAAGGTGTTAGCTTGCCCCTAACAGGACACTCAACAGCTTCAGATCTCATCTTCCTAAGCATTTTCCTTCCAACAGCACCCTTCAATTCATTTTGAATTTCTTTAGGAACACGTAATGTCTTTTCTAAAGTAACTACGTCAACAACATACCTATAGTCACCCATTAAAACCACCTTTCGAGAATATGAGAAAACCATCCATATAAAATTAATTTTCAATATAGGGAATGATTTTAAGTAACTTTTACGACTACCAATAAGTGAGGAACCTTGACCAGACGCATTACACCCATAGATGTAGCATCAAAAGATTATAAGGCCTCCAAAAGATATGCAATACACATATATGTGGAAAGCATCGGAGTAGCAATTGAAGCCGCAAAAAAAGCAAGGGAAAAATTCAATTTAGATGAACACGAATACGTAATAGTCTTTGAAAAACTACTAGACAAAGTATTGGGACCCCTAAAATATCTACTTCAAGAATTCGACTACTTACCAGAAGATGCAAAGCATCTCTTTAGAACAACAGAAGAAAAAGAATTAGAGGAAAAAATAGCTAAACTTGTAAGTGAGAGAATAGAAAAAATGATTGAAGAAGCTGAGAGACTTGGCAGCAAAAATTAAGGAAATGGAAAAAATAATACATGAAATAAAAAACTGTAAGAAGTGCAATTTATGGAGAACTCGTAAAAATCCAGTACCTGGAGAGGGCGATATAAACTCTGAAATTATGTTTATTGGAGAAGCTCCAGGAAAAAGTGAAGATGAACAAGGTCGACCATTCGTTGGAGCAGCTGGAAAGCTATTAACTCAGTTGATAAATAGCATCAAACTAAGTAGAAACGAAGTCTACATAACAAATATACTAAAATGTAGACCTCCGAATAACAGAGAACCAGAACCAATGGAAATAAAAGCTTGTACACCATATTTGAAAAGACAAATCAAAATAATAAAACCCAAAATAATAGTTACTCTGGGGAACTATTCTACCAGGTTCATTTTGAAACAATTAAAGATACAATTTCGAGGAATAACAAGAGTTAGAGGAAAAATATACATGGGAACCATAGAAAACATAAAAGTAAACGTAATACCAACATTTCATCCAGCAGCAGCTCTATACAATCCGAAATTTAAAAAATATTTAGAGGAAGACTTTATAATAATTAGAAAAATATTGAAAGGAGAGATAAAGCAAACAGGACTACTAGACTTCATAAAAATCCTAACATTCTAACAGAGAAGTTTTATCCCTTTATAACATAGAATATTAAGGGAAAATTAAAGGTGAAACTTCAATATCAATAAAGGATGCACTATCATTTCTAATACTCATAATCACGTTAATTACAATAAAAATAAGAGAGGTAGGTTACCAAGAAATAGCAAAGATAATTCAAGACACAATTGAAAAAATAGGGAATTACTCTATAGTCATAATTCCCATCATACTTTCAGTACTATACGTTTCACTTAAAACACTTACATCAAAGGATAAAATTCTCATAGGCTTCAATACGGTAAAACCAGTAATAATAGATCTATCAAAACCACGACATGTAGTCATCTTTGGAATGACGGGAAGTGGGAAGACAGAAACAGCGAAGAAAATAGCATTATCTGCGAAAAAGAAGAAATTAATTATAGATTGGGCTGGAGAGTATAGGTATGGAAGAACAGCTAAGCCTCAAGAATTAAACTTAAAACTAACACCACATGAAATAATAGACTCAATATCAAGTGCATTTCAATTAACCATTCCTCAACAAGCATTCCTCCTCCAAGCGACAAAGGGAACAGAAACACTAAGTGAAATAATCAGCAGAATAAAAAACATAAAGGCAAGTGAAACTGAAAAAGAAATTAAAAATGCACTACTGAGAAGATTACTCCCACTGGAAGAGCTAGGATTGTTTACTGGCAACTTGAGTTTAAAGGAGATTGACACCCTAGACTTATCTCAACTAACATATGAAGCAAAAAAGCTTACAATAAATATAGTACTGAGAATGTTCTATAATGCACCTGAACCAAGAATTCTAATAATAGAAGAATCACAAAACATTATACCGCCAGTACAATTAAATCAAACTCCAACCACAGCAGAGCTGATTATAAATGAACTTAGAAAAAGAGGAGTAAGTGTCATCCTAATAGCCCAAATGCCAAGTCAAATATCATTATCATTTAGGAATTCAGACTACATAATAATCCACAGATTACAGTTAACAGTTAAAGAAGCACAAATACTAGGTCTAAACAACCATGAAACAATGAAAATAGCAAAACTTGAAACAGGAGAATGCCTCATAATCAGCAAGGGGAAAAAAATCTGGACAAAAGTTTTTAAAGGGAAAAAAGTCCAGAGAGGAAAAAATCACAAGAAAGTCACAAAGAATAACATAAAAAACGATAATTATAGAACTCTATATCCAACCATTGAAGAAATAATTGAAGAAATATCATCAATATCAAAGTGGAGGCTAGAAACATCTAGTAGAATAGGCAAGATTGAAGAAATATTAAGCAAAATAATCCAAGATATAAGAGAGCTAAACGATGCATGGGAAGCCATAAGAAAAGCAAAAATAGCAATTAATCCAATATCAATAGGAGACTTTATAAAAAGAACAAACGAAAAAATAACTCAACTATCAACAGCAATCGCAGTTCTAAGGAAAAAACAGATAGAAGAAAAACCTAAAATAATAAAAAATGAACAACAAAACATCAACCAAATAAAATTAGAATTAAAGGAATTAAAAAGAAAAATAGAAGACCTAGAAAAAACCACTAAAAAGAACACTCGTAAAATTTATGGGCTGATAGTAAAACTACAGAAAATTCAAGACAACCTTATTGAATTTGAAAGATGGATCAAGGAGGCCTTTAATAACATTGAATAAAAGTATGATATCAAAATACTTTCCATATAAAAGCTACAGAGAAAACCAAGTAAAACTAATAGAAGCAACTAGAAAAGCAATTCTAGATAAGAAACATTTAGTTGTACAAGCACCAGCAGGATTTGGTAAAACAATATGTATACTTACAGGCGCATTAGAAGCAACAGAAAAAAGCAATTTAAAAGTACTATGGATATGTAGAACACATAGAGAAGCAGATCGAGTAATAGAGGAAGCAAAAAGAATACATTTAATAAATCCAATCATATCAGCAATCACAATAAGAGCAAGAAGCGAAATGTGCCCCTTACCATTAAGTAATGAAATAAAAATGGATGCTGAATCATTCTCAATACTATGCTCCGAAATAAAAAGAAAAAAGCTATGCCCATACTATAGTAAACAAAAAATAGACAACATAGAACTCCCATCAATCGGATCAATAGAAAACATAACCCAAATATGCTTAGAAAATGGAGTCTGCCCCTACGAAAGCATAAGGAAAAACATTGAAAAATACAAGGTGATCTCTCTAACATACCTATACGTGCTAAAAGAGCCGATATTTAAACGACTAAAAATAAATCAAGAAAAATGCATATTAATCATAGATGAAGCCCATAACATATTAGAAACAGCTCAAAAACTATTAAGTGAAAAACTGACACAAAAAAGTCTAAAAATGACCATAATAGAGGCAAAAAAATATAATATAAATACTGCAGAAAAAATAGCAAACAAAATTCTAAGTATAATAAACTCAACAGAAAAAGAGAAAATAATAGAGAAGATAAACTTCATATCGAAAATAGAGAAAGAATCTAAAAATAAGGTCAATGCAATAGCAGAACATTTGCTCGAAATAGGCATGAGCATAAGAAGACAGCTTGCATCAGAAAACAAACTTCCAAGATCACACATACATCACCTGGGGAAATTTCTAACCCTATTAAACAATGCAAAGGAGAAAGAAGAATTCACCCTCATTACAAGAGAAGGAGAAATCGAAATACTATGCTTTGACCCAAAAAACATAATGCGCAGAATATTTAAAAACTATCATACAACAATAAGCCTTTCTGGAACCATTAATAAGGAATACATCAAAATGGTGGGAGTAAAACGAGCAGAGTATATGGAAATACCGATAAAATATCATCCTGATCAAATACTATCCATAATAGCAATCAATGTCACTAGCGACTATGAAAAAAGAAACATTCAAATGTACAGGAAAATGCTAGAGTATATAATCGTAACATCAGAAATTGTAAATGCAGGAATAGGAGTATTCACAGCATCATACAATGTATTGAAAGGAATCATAGAAGCTGGAGTATTAAACATTAAAAAACCAATATTTATTGAAGAAGAAAAAATGCCATCAAGAATAAATGAAATACAAATAAACTTATTCAAAGAAAAAGCAAGAAAAACTGGCGCATTATACATAGGAGTATGTGGAGGAAGAGCAAGTGAAGGAGTCGACTATCCAGGAAGAGAAATGGACGTAGTGATATTAGTAGGAATACCATTCCCAGAACCAACACCATCAATCAAAGCCAAGATAAAATATTATGAAAGAAAATTCGGCAAAAAAGCTGGAAAACTATATGGATACATAATACCATCCATGTGGAAAGCAGCTCAAGCAGCTGGAAGAGCTATAAGAGGACCTAAGGATAGAGGGGCAATAATCTATCTTGACAAAAGATACCTAAAATACAACACTCTACTCCCAAATTGGATGCGTCCAAAGAAAAAAATAAAAGATGCAGCAGAACTAAAAGAAGAATTAAGCCTATTCTTTATACAGTAAAAATAAATAAACTAAACTTAGAAAAGTTAAAACATGAATAGCAAGTATGAAAAATACATAATTAAACTGGAAATACCCACAGACAAAACAGTTAAAATTGAACTCATACGGAAAAATGCACCACTAACAATTCAAGAACTACTAAGGAAACTCCCTCTAATAACACGAATGAGAAAGTATAGAAGAGAAATAATAATACACTTCCCAATGCGATTTAAAGCTGAAAAAACCACCACTAATCTGAAAAAGGGCGAGGTAGCATACTGGCCATTATCACAAGCATTACTCATATGTCTAGATGACACAAATACAATCAACCCAGTCATACTAATAGGAAAGGTAATTGAAGGCCTAAAATATCTCACAGATATATCCAGTGGAATAGGAGTAAAAATTAGTGAAGTAACTTAAAATTAAAGCTTTAAAAATGAAGGCTTCTCCTTCAACTTAATAATTGGAACTGCAATCCATCCAGGCTTAACACCCTCCGAAATGAGTACTTGCTCCCCCCTCTCCTCCGCCTTAACTAAAAAGTATTTTCCAGAAATCTCCTTTTCACTTTCATAGTAATAGAAAATAGGCATTCCGTAAAACTTATAATAATCACGGTAAACTGCAATTATTCCTAGAACATCCTTACCTCTATCATTAAAATGTAAAACATAAATAGGTTGCCCCAAAGCAGCAATTGAAGCAACAAACCTAGCTAAATCCTCAATAGAATTCACCCTCAAAGAAATAGGAGGAACAATCTTAAATGATTCATCAATCTTTGACATAATATTCACCTAGAATAAATTCTAGAGAGGATATATTAAAGTAATTGTGTTAAACCAAGAAAATGGAAAAGTGAAAGCGCTTAACAAATAGATAATTTTACTGTAGATTCTCAACAAAAATTCTTATTCTCTCAACTCCTTCTCTAAGATTTTCAATCGAAGAAGCATATGAAATTCTAAGGTGAAATTTACCTCCCCTTCCAAAAACACTCCCTGGAACAGTACAGACCCCAGCCTCTAAAAGCAATCTTTCAGCAAGCTCCATTGAATTCATACTAAGAAAAGAGAAGTCCGGAAATACATAGAAAGCCCCTTTCGGATATAAACATTCTACACCATCAATGGAATTTAATGCATCAACCAGAAATTTTCTTCTCCTATCATATTCCTTAATCATAAATTTAACTGGTTCTTGATCACCTCTTAAAGCAGCTACGCCAGCCATCTGCACAAAAGCAACTGGACATGTAACTGAATTTTGCTGAATTTTAACGAGGAAATTTATTAGTTCTTTAGATGCAATGGTAAACCCAAGTCTCCAGCCGGTCATAGCATAAGCCTTCGAAAAACCATCAATAACAATAACTCTATCAAATGAGTCAACTAAGGAAAGAATTGTAAATGGAGAAAATTCATCATAAACAATTAATCTGTAAATTTCATCAGAAATTACATAGAAATCATAATCATCAGCAAGATCTAATATCAATCTAAAATCATCCTTTAACAGAACACTTCCAGTAGGATTATTTGGAGAATTTACAATAAGAGCTTTAGTTCGATTACTAATAGAATTTTTTAACATTTCATCTTTATCAGAACTCAAGTAATATGGAACTTCAACTATTTTTCCACCTGAAAGAACTATACAAGAATTATAGGTAGGCCATGCAGGAGTTAACACTACTACCTCATCGCCTGGATCTATAATTGATTGAAATACGGAGTAAATTGCAAATTTAGATCCGGGAGTAACAATTATTTCACTCTCAGCATCAATACTAACATTAAAATGCTTTGAATAATATTCAGCAATAGCTTCCCTTAATTCTAACAAACCTCTAGAAGACGTGTAATGTGTATACCCAGCTTTTAAGGCATCAATACAGGCACTTTTAATATGATGAGGCGTATCAAAATCAGGCTCCCCAATATCTAACTTAACTATACTCTTTCCCTCTCTCAAAAGGCTATTCGCCTTTTCAGCTATACTTAATGTGGGAGAAGGCTTCAAATTAGATACACGCTTCGATAGGCGCAACATTTCACAACACCGTTAACAACGAAACTTACCAATAGTCCTTAAAAATTATTTCGATTTAAACATAATTAAGAAGGATAAAATTAAAAAGGAGGTTAAGAGTACTGAATATTTCTAGGCCTTCCTCTCTAGTACTATTTCAATCGTTGAGACATTGCGCATTTGTTCACCTGTGCCAACCTGCTCTGTACCAATGGAGACACTTTTGACGTCCACTTGTTCTGGCATAAATCTTGTTTTCACTATCTCAGCTACATCCACAGCTTTGCTGATCGCTCGTCCCCTAGCCTTTATTATAACATTCTGAGCACCCTGATTAAACTGGATTACTACTGCCAAAACGTAATTCATAGTTCCCTTCTTACCAACCAAAACAACATTTCCAGTCTGTTGAGCCATTTTCCACCCTCCGTTGCAGTTGTTTAATGAAGTCGTATTCTAGTGAGAATATATTAAATTTAAGTCTTACTACAATCGACAAAAACAATTTGTTTAGAACAAAAGTTTTTTAAGTGAATTAATAAATTCTTTAGCTCTTTCAAAAGTCTTCAACCCATATTCCGTTGGGACATAGTATGTCTCACCATTACGTTTAACCTTTTTAATTAAACCTTCCCTCGCCATTCTATATAAAACAGCGTAAACAGTCACAGTTGAAGGAGAAAAATTAAATTTCTCTCTAATGGCCTTCTTGACCTCATAACCATATCTAGGTTTCTCTTTTAATACACTCATGACATATAACCATAAATTCTCCTTAGTCAACTTTCTAACAAGCCTATTATAAGCCATAAATTGATACACCCACAATATTTACGACGCGAAATATATTTATAGTTTTTAGGAAAAGAGGAGGAGAGGGAAAAGGTCATGTCTAAAAGAATAAGAGTTGCAGTTGTGGGAATTGGGAATTGTGCATCAGCCTTAATTCAAGGAGTATACTACTATCAAAATGTAAGTGATGATGAAATAGTACCTGGGTTAATTCATACAAATTTTGGGGGATACAGAGTCAAAGATATAGAGTTTGTAGCTGCATTTGATATAGATTCAAGAAAAATTGGCCTTGACTTATCTGAAGCAATATTTTCAGGCGAAAATAATACTCGTAAATTTGCAGACGTACCTAAAATTGGAGTAGAAGTGATGAAAGGACCAGTGTTAGATGGAATTGGAAAGTACTTGAAGAAAGTAATACCTATAGATGAAAATCAAAAACCAGTAGATGTAGCAGATGTCCTACGTAAAACAAAGGCAGACATGCTAATAAATTTCCTACCCGTAGGAGCTGAAAGAGCTTCACGTTGGTATGCTCAACAAGCATTAAAAGCAAACTGTGCATTTGTAAACTGTATACCTGTGTTTATAGCATCAAATATAGAATGGCAGAGAAAATTTGAGGAGAGAAAAATACCGTTAGCCGGAGACGATGTAATGAGCCAAATTGGAGCAACAGTTCTACATAAAACCATAATAAAATTGTTAGTTGATAGAGGAGTCATAGTAGATGAAAGCTACCAACTAAACGTAGGTGGCGACACCGATTTTCTAAACATGTTAGAAAAAGAGAGGTTAAAGTCAAAGGAAATTAGTAAAACATCGGCCGTACAAGCAATGACCCCCTACAATGTACCATTGAAGATAGGCCCGTCAGATTACATACCATTTCTAAAAAACAAAAAAATATGCTATATTTGGATTAAGGGGAGATATTTTGGAAACACACCAGTATACATTGATGTAAAACTAGATGTATGGGATGCACCCAATAGTGCAGGGGTAGTTATAGACGTAATAAGATCAGTGAAAATTGCATTAGATAGGGGGATAGGAGGGCCATTAATAAGCATATCTGCATTTGCATTTAAACATCCGCCGATACAAGTTCCATATCATATAGCAAAGCAATGGGTTGAAGACTTCATACAAGGAAAAAGAGAACGATAACACAATTTACTTTAAGGAAAAAAGAAAAAATATCATGGTGAAAATGTGGTAGAAAAAGAGCAACAACTTGAAGACCTAAGAAAAAAGATAGTAGAGAGAATCCAAGAGCTAAGTGAAGAACTAAAAGCGTGGCAAACATGCCTACAGCTAATAGATGAACTACTCAGACATAAAGAAATAAGACCACTAAAAACTAAAAAGGTAATCGCTGAAATACGAGATGACATCGGTGTCCTATTAGCAAGAATATATGAAGACGAAAATGAAGTGAAAATAATACCAGAAAAAAGAGTAAAAGTAAATGTAAACTCAAAAGAATTTAAACAATTCTTTATTAGAAAAGTACTAGAAAACATTAGAAAAGAAAATCCTGGAGTCCAATATAAAGTTAGAGAGAGCAAAGGAGTATTAGTAGAAGTATCTCTCAAAAACATTTCAAGTGAAAGAGAATTAAGAAGAATTCAAGGAGCAGTAAAGTGGACGTTTAAAAAGTTTTTAACGAGTTAAACTAAGCTTTAAACCATTTGAACATATAGTAAGTAATCCTCCTACTTGAAGGATCAGTAGTAGCAATAATAAACTTCTTCCTAACACTATGAGAAAGCCTCCCAGCTCTAACAATTTCTATTGGATCTAAAGAACTTTTAATAGGAAGAACCTCTACGAGAAATGGTGCATGATCAATTCCAGGACCATACTTATAAACAGCAAAATCTGCACCAAACTTAATTCCAGGACGAACAACATACCCCTTATCTCTTAAATCCTTATATACATGATATATATCATCAAACAAATTGTAGCTTTCCCTAGCAATCTTCAATAAAGAATCATAGGAAATCTCATTGCCAAATTCATCTACAATAACAATTTGACCCTTCTCAAGCAAGTATAAAGCCTCAAAAAGAGATAACTCAAGTGGACAGGAAAACTCAGCATCCTTGGGTTTTCTAACCCCTACAGGTTTACCGTAAAATCCCTCCTTGTATAAGTGACGAGACTCATCAATACTCCAAACTATGACACGTGAATCTACCAGACTAGCCTTTATCTTCCTAGACTTATCACCCACAAAATAACCCTCCAATATCAGCAATTGTTATTTATATCTCTTTACTAATACTCTGTAAACTAGGCGGGGGATAAATGCTTCGGTACGTGGGTAAACACAAGGAAAAACTAATATTTATAGCATCATATATGATAGGCTTCATCATAATAGTCGCTCTACTCTACTATGTTGGATTTGGAAGTGTAGCCACAGTGATTATGCGAATGAGCATAGGCTTCTTCATGATAACATTAGCATTAGACCTTGCAGGATTAGTATTCTACGCATTGACATGGCATATACTTTTAAAAGGCTTAAAATGTAACATATCATTTAAAACATCATTGACAGTTTCATTAGCAAGCATCTTTACGTGTTATGTAACTCCATCAGGGGTATTATTAGAGCTATTAAGGGTAGTGTTAGCAAATAAAGAAGCAAAGATACCTATAGGACATAGTGCAGCATCAGTTGTAATGCATCGAATACTATATACCGTAGGCTTTATACTATGTGCTGTTGCAAGCTTCGCAGTAGTACAAGCAAAATATACAACTCTAGGAACTATAGAAACCTTACTCTTACTTATAATAATACTTTCCATAGCATTCGCAGCGGGAATACTATATTTGAGCCATCGTGCTGACATAATAGAAAAAATGCTTATAAGGCTATATCGAAGATTCGAGGGAAGAATAAATAAAATTATACGTGTATATGAAAGTGAAGAAATTGTAAATTCACTCTCAAATACAGTGTCGGACTTTAAAAATGCATTTACAGAATTAAGGAAAAAACCATTATATCTTTTAATGGCATTCATAACAGTTTTAATCACATGGATTGTTGATATCGCAATATTCTATGTAGTGTTCCTAGCCTTGAATTATCCAATATCCGTATGGGCAGCTGCATTAACAATAGTAATAGGTGACTTTGTGCAAATGACACCGATAATGATTCCTGGAATGCTCGGAATACTAGAAACAGCATTCACAACAACTTTACTAGCCTTTGGCATACCATTAGATATAGCGGCATCGGCAGCTATACTTGCAAGAATAGCTACATTTTGGTTTGACATACCAGTTACTGCAATAGCTGCATCATATTATGGAGTAAAGTATTTATTAAAAGGTGCTAAAGCAATATCAGAATAAGAAAAATTTACTCTAGAATTACACCTTCAACAACTCTATCAGAAATAACTTTTGTTACTTTAACTTTAACAACTCGACCAATTAATTTCTCACCCACACTACTTGGAACCTTCACATGTATTACTGGTCCATGTTTAAAAGGATAAGCTATAAAAGGAACTTTTTTAGAAATAGATCTAACAATAATAGCGTCAACAACCTTTCCAACTAGTCTCCTCTTAAGACTCTCATTTATTCTCCTAGCTTCATTCCAAATCATGTAACTAACTGGATCCCTATAAGCCGGAGGAGCCTTAGGGAAATTACCAAAGGCAGACATTGGTAATGGTTGAAAACGATAAACAGTAATTTTTTCAACACCAATAGAAAAAGCCTTCTCCATTACCTCTACAGTAGCTTTAGCAGTCTCTAATTTCTGCCCAGGAAGACCATGAATGAAGTAGAGATAAGGCCTTAAACCATAACGCTTCAAAATCTTGACAGCCCTAATAACTTCATCAGGGCTTGAAGGACGACCTAACTCATAGGCATGTTCAATAGAACCAGTCTCACAACCGATATGAACAGGGGAACCACGCAGATATTTAGCAAGAACATATGCAACATCCTCATCAACTAAACATGGCTTAACATTTTCAATCCCAATAAATACTCTATGACCAGCCTCATCAATAATGTTCTTAATAGCAGATAATAACTCTTCAATCATATCAAGGTTAGGAGGAGGATCGCGAGGGTTAGTTAAGGGTTTAGGCTCAACAAGTAAATCCCGACCATAATCAAGGAAATCTGAACCACTTAGAACAATACGTCTAACACCAATTTTAATCAACCCATCAATCTCCCTTACAATCAAATCAATAGACTTACTCCTAGCTGGACCAAAAAGGCTAGGAACAGAACAATAGCCACAGCCAGGAGGAATTTTAACAGGACAATTATACCTCTCCTCTAAATCTCCACTCCTACATTTGTTGCAACCAATACATCTCCGCCCATCAGGAAGAGGAATGGTGGTTCTATAATAATTGCTACATCCTCGAACAACCTCCACATAAACTCTACAAGCAAAAAAGTTAGGATATTCCTTCACAGCCTCTATTGAAGGGAAATAAGAATTCAACTTATCTCTACTTAAAACAGGTCTTAATGGATTCACATGAAAGCCATTATCTATAGAAAATGCTATGCCCTTAATTTTTGATAATATGTTTTGCGATAATTCATCATTAAAAATAATTTGCAAAAGTTCTTCTAAAGTCTCCTCCCCCTCACCAATTACAGCTATAGGAAAACCAGCTCTTACAATTGCATCATAGGGATCCGAAGCAACTGGGCCGCCAATAATGGCTAAGCCCCCCGAATACTTGTCCCATAAACCCTTGACCTTTCTCACAGCTGGAAAATCAACACTCATAGCACTAACTAAAAGAAATCTAAAATTTCTCAGAACAACAGGTTTAGAAATAAGCTTACTATAATGAATTACTTTGACATTTAAATCATGCCTTTCCAGTACACCTGCAATTATTCTAGGACCTGAACCAATAACATCGAGGGTAGCTAATCTTCCCCCCTTACCACAACCTAAAGTATCAACAATTAAAAAAGACATTAAATTACTCCTACATTTTCAATGGACGCCTAACAGTGGCTATTGAATTATCTGCAATTCCCAAACTTTTCATTTCCTCTGCACTAGCCCAAACTTCCCTTAACGGAATTTTTTCATCGCCCTTAACCACTAAAACACATTTTCTTTTACCTGCAATTACAATTTCGATTCTATCAATAACTTGTAATTCACTCATCATTTGAGGATTCATCCTAGCAGTTCCAGGCTCAATCTCCGGAATCCTTCTAATTCTAAGTCTACGTTCCGGCGGTCTACTCATAATCTCACCGACATAAAATTTTAAATCACAGCTATATTTTAATTAAACGCTGGAAAAACATGCCTAGAGTAAGAGAAAAACTGAAAAAAGGCGATAAAGTTATCTATCCAGCAATAGGAATAAAGGGAAAAATAACTGAAATTAGAAAAATGAATGGAAGAATATGGGCCCTCATTGAACCAATATATGTTTGGATTGAAATTACAAAGCTAGTAAAAATAAATGAAGCTAAATAAGAGGCCCCAACTCATCAAATTTAACCTTCCCTTCAATATAGGATCTAATTTTGACATCAAGATTCTTAACTCCAACTCTAACTTGCCTCCAAGTATCTCTATCCCTTAAGGTAACAGTTTCATCATCTAAAGATTGATAATCAACAGTAACAGCTACTGGAACTCCTATCTCATCAGCTCTAACATATCTACGACCAATAGAGCCAGAAGCATCATATTCAACTCTCAAGCCACTATCCCTCAGTTTCTCATAAACCTTAAATGCAAATTCAGGCAAACCATCCTTATTAACCAAGGGAAAAACACAAACTTGAATAGGTGCAACATCCATAGGAAGCCTTAAAACTATACGTCCATTTTTCTCTGAAAAAGCATACTCCAAAGTAGCATAAACAATTCTATCTGCACCAAATGATGGCTCAACAACCTGAGGTATGAAACGCTTACCCTTAACCTCTAATTTTTCCTTTGAAATAATAAAGTGATTCCTAGTTAATTTAAAACCTAAAACCTCAATAAATCCCCTTCGATTAATCTCATCAACCAATCTATCGAGCTCAATGGATTGTAAAGCAGATATTATCCGCTTAGCATCACTTCTAAACTCCCTACCAATAGCACTCATATTTGGCCTAACAACCAGTTTTTCAGTGGTTATTGGCTTGGGATAAGGCTTAAAAACCCTTAAATCCACACCACTATACTCCATATGACGCCTTAAGTCATAGTCAGTACGATGCGAGTAACCTGCAATTTCAACCCAACCCCACCTCTCAAGCTTAACCACTTGATCATATGTTTGAGCTGAATAATGCGCCCTTTCCTGAGGCAACTTCTCAATAAACATTTGACAATCCTCAGGAATACCTAAACTCTTAGCGAAATCTCTACCTAAAACCATAAAGTACGCTAGCCACTCATTCAAAATTAAACCACTCTCAACTGCATCCAAAGCAGTAATTTGTCTTGGTTTCTTCACTCCAGAGATAATATCACTGATTGGAAGAAGATTTAAGACTTCATCTTTAAAACCATTGAAAAATGGGCATCTAG
Source organism: Candidatus Culexmicrobium sp. (assembly GCF_058356305.1). Taxonomy (NCBI): domain Archaea; kingdom Thermoproteati; phylum Candidatus Culexarchaeota; class Candidatus Culexarchaeia; order Candidatus Culexarchaeles; family Candidatus Culexmicrobiaceae; genus Candidatus Culexmicrobium; species Candidatus Culexmicrobium sp. The sequence continues at coordinate 27,708 of NZ_JBTVBB010000049.1, read as the reverse complement.
GATCATCAGGATCGAAAAACAACTCTAACTCCATAATTGTAAATTCCCTCAACCTTATGGGACCCTGTCTAGGTGAAATTTCATTTCTCAAAACTCTTCCAATTTGAGCAATTCCAAGCGGGAGCTTATTGCGCATCACCTCATAAACTCGCTTAAAAGCAAGAAACATACCTTGAGCAGCCTCAGGCCTTGCATATCCAACACTATCACTATAAGGCCCAATAATAGTTCTAAAAAGTAAATTAAAAGTCCTTACAGAGCCAAGTTTGCCACCACACTCAGGACACTTAACATTTTTCTCAACAATAATTCGATTTACCTCATCTAGCGACAGTGACTCTACATCCTTAATCTCAGTTTGTTCAACTATTAAATGATCAGCCCTGAATTTCCTGCGGCAATCAATACATTCAACAATAAAATCTGTAAAATGTTCTAAATGACCTGAAGCCTCAAAAACCTTCGCAGGCATAACTACAGGAGTCTCAATCTCAACTATAAAATCTTGATGACGAAAAATAAACCATTTCCTCCACTTATTTTCAATATTTCTCTTAAGAGAAGCTCCTAAGGGTCCAAAATCTATAAAACCTCTTATACCACCATACAACTCAGCTGCAGGCCAAATAAAGCCCCGTCTCTTAGCAAGCTCAACAATTTTATCATACTTATCCAAGTTCACAACCTCACTGCATAGTATACTCAATCAGTAATGCAATTTAAACTTTAATTGTCTTACCACTATAATGATTTGCAAGTCATATTAATATAAAATATCATCGATAACCACGTATGACACTATATCTTTTCCCAACAAAATCTTTAGATCTAGACTTATCATATTCTATCTCTAGCAAGTCTTCAGTGACCTTCAATTTCAATATACAACTAGAAAGAATATTCCAAGCAAGATACAAATTCAGCGACTTAAGTTCAGGGAAAATCAACTCTATAATAAAAATCTTCAAGTATTTACTTCCACTCAAAACAAGAAAAGGAAAGCCTAAGCTAATGAACTCCTTAACATAAATTTCACTCTTAAACTCAGCCAAGTGATTATTTAAAATCCACTCTTCAAAATCCTTCAACGATACTGAAATCTTACTCATACATAAACACCATCTGAATAAGAGTAAAGTATTTCTCCCCTAAAGATTTTATTACTTTCGGTTAAAATGGAACAGTTAAAATTCTATTTAAACAAAAGCAAAATGAACTTCGGTGGATTCAACCAAGACCTAAATAAATCAAAGTTTATAATTTTCGGAGTACCATTAGATTTAACATCAACCTTTAGACCAGGCTCTAGATTTGCTCCAGCTGCTATAAGAGAAGCAGCTAACAACATAGAAACATTCAGTTTCAGAACTGGAATTGACATCGAAGAAATAATGATCTATGACGCTGGAGACCTAACGATAAATGAAAGCCTAGAAAGAAATCTTAGCAAAATAGGAGAAATAGTGAAAGTAATCGTTGAAATGAAAAAAATCCCGGTGATATTAGGTGGTGAACATACAATTACATATGGAGCCATAAAAAACCTCAAAAACATAGGAGTAATAACTTTTGACGCACACTTAGATTTAAGAGATGAATATCCATTAGGCGTAAAGTGGAGCCATGCAACAATTATGCGTCGAATCACAGAGAAGATTGGAACAAACAAAGTATTCTTTATAGGGACAAGAGCAATATGCAAAGAGGAATATGAATATGTAAAAAAATATCAAATAACATATATCACATCAAATGAAGTTAGAGAGAAGAATCCAAGGATCATAACAAGCAAAATCACTGATGAAATAAAAATAAACAAAATTTCGAGAACATGGTTATCAATAGACATTGATGTTCTAGATCCAGCCTATGCACCAGGAGTAGGAAATCCAGAACCAGAGGGAATAACAACAACGCAACTACTTAACATAATTGAAGAAATAGTAAGGAGGAAAATTGACATTGTTGGATTCGACATTGTAGAAATTACTCCAATATTCGATAGAGGAATAACAGCGATTCAAGCAGCTAAAATAATAATGGAAACAATAGGCTTAATCTATAAAACTAAACTTTTAAACGCTTAACAATAGGAGGTCTAACCTTATAGAAAATCCTATAATTACATTTAGGACACCGAGTACCGGGAATAGACTCGAATTCCCTCAAATCAGTAATCTGATAACCACACCTACCACAACGATAGGGCATGAATTACACCACCAATAAAACATTCAAAGAAGAATATAACTTTGACGCCTCCTCATGTAAAGACTTATAAGATTATTAGAGTAGAATTTCATTGGAGCTTGGGAGCCCATGAGTGAGATATGCCCAATATGCGGGCTACCGAAGGATCTCTGCGTCTGCGAGTCAATAGCCAAAGAGCAACAGCGAATTAAAGTAAAAGTCGAAAAAAGAAAATGGGGAAGAGAGGTTACTATAATTGAAGGAATTAGTGATAAAGACGTCGACCTATATGAAGTTGCAGCAACACTAAAAAGCAAATTGGCATGCGGTGGTACTGCAAAAAATGGTAGAATAGAGCTACAAGGAGATCATAGAGCACGAATAAAGGAACTCCTAGTTACATTAGGATTTCCATCAGAAAACATTGATGTAGAATAAATAACAATGTAAGTTTTTCTTCCCACCATTAAATCTAAGGAATTATCCTACTAGACTCACCAGGCAAATATATGCTATGAGGTTTCATCTCCTCTAAACCAGCAGAAGTTAACCATGCAAGTTTAGCTTTTTCCCACAATTCATGAATACTCTTACATCCAGCATATCCCATTGCCGCCTTGAGCCCAGCAACTAACTCCTTGACAACACTAGCCACATCTCCACGGTAAGGAACCCAGCCCTCCACACCCTCAGCAATCTCCTTGGCAGGTATAGCATAGCGATCAATAGCAAACCTCTTGGCACGAGCAGAGGGACTTGCCATCCCCCTATACCTCTTATAATAACGTCCTCCAATGGCTACAAGAGTACCTGGACTCTCTCTACAACCAGCAAATATATTACCCATCATCACAGCCCATGCACCAAGAGCCAGTGCCACAGCAATATCACCTGAAGAACGAATACCGCCATCGGCAATTATGGGTAATGTAAATCCATATTCCTCCAATGCATCTGCAACTTGAGCAGTAGCAAATAATGTGGGAGAGCCAGCTCTAGTTACCTCATAAGTAGAACAAATAGAGCCAGAGCCGATTCCAACTCTAATTCCAGCAATACCATCAATCTCAGTTACAACATCAACTGTAGCTTCATACGTACCAATATTTCCAACAATAACATCAGCACTAACATTTCTAATCAACTTTCTAGTAGAATTCATAACATTTTCATTATGAAAATGAGCCACATCAACAACTAGGATATCAACAAATCTATCCAAAGCCTTAGCCCGTTCAAGATCAAAAGGAGAAATGGCAGCTGCACATAAAAGTTGACCCTCCTCATTCCTGGCAGCGTTAGGAAACTTTTCTCGGGCTAAGATATCTTTAAAAGTAATTAATCCAACCAACTTTCCATTCTCATCCACTACTGGAAGCTTCTCAATTCTATATTCATGTAACAAACGTTTAGCTTCATCAATAGTAATAGATTGAGAAGCGGTAACTACATTTCTAGTCATAACCTCTTCAACCCTAAGATGAGGATTAGCAAAACGAACATCACGCCCAGTCAAAATTCCAACTAACCTCTCATTTTCAACTACAGGCAAACCAGAAATAGAATGCTTACGCATTAATTCTAGAGCATGCTCAACACTATCATCAGGAGAAATAGTGATAACATCACGTATAATAAAGGACTCAGCTCTCCTAACACGCTTGACCATTTCAACTTGCTCCTCCATACTACAATTCCTATGAATAACGCCTAACCCCCCAAGCCTAGCCAAGGCAATAGCCATTTCACTCTCAGTAACTGTATCCATTGGAGAAGATACAAATGGAATATTCAACTCATAATTAACAGTAACCTTAGTTTTCAAATCAACCTCCTTTGGCTCAAAATAAGCCCTACCAGGAAGAAGAATTAAATCCCTAAAAGTAACCGCAACTTGAGCCTTCTCCAATTTACTTCTAAATCTCAACTAAACTCACACTCCCACTTTTAAAATAAAGACAACTTGCTCACTTATTAATATACTCACACCGCTAACAACTTAAAATTAAAAAATAAGATAACATTTCTACTTCTATGATAAAGACTAGGATAAAAATGGAGGGGTCAACATGAGTATAAGTACTGAACTTGGATTCATGAGAGTTGGAGCCCATAGCCACATAAAAGGACTGGGATTAAAAAATGGAAAAGCCCTAATCAAAGCAGATGGTATGGTTGGACAAATTGAAGCAAGAGAAGCAGCAGGAATAATTGTAGAGTTAATTAAACAAGGCAAAATGGCAGGTAGAGGAATACTACTCGCCGGACCACCAGGAACAGGTAAGACAGCCATAGCTGTCGCAATAGCGAAAGAATTGGGAGAAGATGTGCCATTCATAGCTATTACTGGGTCAGAAATATACTCCAGTGAACTGAAGAAAACAGAGGTATTAATGCAAGCCATGAGAAAAGCTATTGGAGTAAGAATACATGAATTTAGAAAAGTGTATGAGGGAATGGTCTCAGACCTAGACATAAAAATGACAAGACATCCATACAATCCATATCAGCAAATACCTGAAAGTGCAAAAGTAAAACTAAAAACGAAAAATGAAGAAAGAACACTAACAGTAGGATCGTCAATAGCAAGAGAGTTAATAGCTAGAGGAGTTGCAATAGGGGATGTAATATGGATTGAAGCTGAAACCGGAAGAGTTACAAAAATAGGCAAATGCAAGGAATATGAAGGACCAAAATACGATATTGAAACAGAAGTACAAGTCCCCCTACCAACAGGACCAGTACTAAAAGAAAAAGAATTCGTATACACAGTAACGTTACACGACTTAGATGTAAGAATGCATAGTAGCTCAGGAGGGTTATTCAGCCTATTCTTTGGAGGAAGAGAAGAAAAAGAAATACCTCCAGATGTGAGGCAAAATGTAGACAAACTAGTTAAGAAATGGGTTGACGAAGGAACTGCTGAAATAATTCCAGGAGTAATGTTCATAGATGAAGTATCAGCGTTAGATATTGAAGCATTTTCATTCCTCGGAAGAGCTATGGAAAGTGAATTAGCACCAATAATAATTCTAGCAACAAATAGAGGAATAACAAGAATCCGTGGAACTGATATAATATCTCCACATGGCATCCCACTAGACATACTAGACAGACTAATGATAATAACCACAAGAAAATATAATGCAGATGAAATTAAAGAAATCCTACAAATAAGAGCAAGAGAGGAAAAAGTAACATTAAATCAAGAAGCACTAGAAATGCTAACGAAAATAGGGGAAGAAACATCACTAAGATATGCAGTACAGATGCTAACACCAGCACAAATAATAGCAAAAAGAAGAGGAAGAGACATAGTTACAGCAGAAGATGTAAAGGAGGTAAGAATGCTATTTGCAGATATAAAACAATCCTCAGAATATCTCAAGAAATATGAAGCTGAAATGCTCAAATAGTGAAATTAAATGATAGAGATAACCTCAAATACAATTCCAGAAGCACTACAAAAATTAAAAAAGGAAATTACAAAGAAAAATGAGAAAATATTAGAGAAAATAACCATTACAATTAAGAACCCGGAAAAAAGACCCCTCTATCAACTAGACCCAAAAGAAAGAACAAGAAAAATAATCTTAAAATACTATAGAGAAATCACAGAAAACAAGAAATTCAAGAAAAAAATAGAAAAAACAATTAAAAACCTAAAAGAAAGAAGAAAAACAATTATACCATTAAACTTAACCTTTAAAGGCCACAACCTAGGAATCTATTTAGAAATAGAGCCACAAAAAGACAAAATACATCCAACCCTATTTTATTTAATATGTAAAAAAATTGAAGAACTAAACGACCAAATAGCATTCACACAAATACTGCAAGAAGATTTATCAATGGGTTTGAAGTTTAATCCAGGCCCAATAACAGTAAGCATAGAGCTAATTATACTTCACCATTTAAAAGACAACTGAGTATATTAAGCCAAAAATACTAATCACTGATAGCATCGTTGTTATAAGCCAACATGAAATCTTCACATATGTAGCCTTAACATCACCTGGAAAACTCATTTTAGTAAAAATCAAAGAGAGAAAAATAAGAGGTACTGGAGTAAAGAAACATGAAAGTGCAGAAGCATTAATAGCCAGTTTCAATGGTGAAATACCAAATGCCAATAAAATGGGAGCAACCAGCAAAGCCAGTGATCCTAATATCACCTTCCAACCAGCTAAAATAGCAGCTCTAATATGAAGAACTTCAGCTAAATCCTCAATCAATTCATCCATAATTTTAAAATTAGAAACAGCCATCACTGCAGTAGAAAGAAAGGATGAAGCAAAAACTCCAATAATAAGACCAGTTACAGCAAGATCGCCTAAAATCGGTTTTAAAATAAATATCGCCTCTTCTAAAGCCTCTATTCTCAACCCTTGAGGATACAACAATGAAGCACAAATAACCAGAATAGAAGCATCGACAAGTGATACAATTATAGCACCAATAGTAGCTCCAGTATACTCTAGCGGTAACTCCTTAAAATCCCCTGACTTCTGAGCTACTTCAGAAGCCTCAAACAAAAAGGAATAAGCTGATATGGAGGTTCCTAGAATAGCCATTACCGTAATAATATAATCTTTAGAAGAAACTATATTTGGACGTAGAAAACCTTTAACAATCTCCTCTATAGGAGGAGAAGTTAGAAAAGCAATGGGGACACATATAATAACAACAAAACTCATTAAAGTTAAAACATTCTTTACAGTAGGCGTTGATCCTTTAACAGCGAAGACGCAAATAGAAAGAGCTACTATAGGAGCCCAAAAAACTGGAGAAATACCTGTAAGCATGGAAAGAAAAACAGAGCCTCCACCTATTTCAGCTGTTATTAATGCAACATTAGTTGAAGCAATTGCAAAAGCAACAAAAACAGCAGTTAAATTTCCATAACGTACACGAACATTAGAAAGCAAACCTCTCCTAGTAGTTAAACCTATCTGAGCAGTTATCTGCAAAATAAAGATAGTGAAGAATAATACGGGCATAACAGTCCATAATAAAGAGAAACCATAGGCTGAGCCAGCATAACTAAAGGCTGCAATATCGGATGCACCCAGATCAGAAACACCTGCAATAATTGCAGGAGCAATAAATTTTAGATGATCAATTAACCTCTTCTTTAACTCCAACTTCACAGTTTAACACCCCTTAATCAACCGGCTTCTTCGAAAGCAATTGGACCAACATGGATTCATCAATCACTAAGCTAAGGCAAATCACGCCGTCGCGAGCCCTAATATCATCAACTCTAAAGTATAAACCGTTAACCTCTCTTGAAGTTTGTTGATCAATTGCTTCACTAGATTTCTCTTTTGTCACTGAATAAACGACATTAGAAACTCCATATTTTTTAGCAAGCTTTCTAGCAATAGCATAATTGTATGCAACAGGGAAGGCTCCAACAATCAGATAAGTTAAGAGTAAAGCTACATCCTCAAACATTCTAACCACCGTAAAATAATGTATAATTTTTAAGTATTGGACATTTTGAATTTACCTATGTAAAATAACCTAGAAGAATACAAGAAGAATACAGTGAGAAATGGAATTTAAACTCTAAAACAAATAAACTAATCAACATTCAATTTATTAATTTAAAAAACCTTCTAACTATTAATCCAGGATTACTAGCCCTAGTAATAGAAGAACCAACAATTAATATTTCAACATTAGAATCAATCATCATCTCTGCATTAGACAAATTAATTCCACCAGCAACAGCAATTGGAAGCTCAACTGAAGCCTTAACTCTTGAAAGAACCTCAAGAAATTCATCTATCACAGTTATACCAATTCTCCTTTGGACGTCAATGCCTGTATGAAGACATATAAAATGGACACCCATTTTTTCCACATCTAAAGCTCGCTTAACAGGATCAGGAACATTAATTAAATCTACCATAATCATCACACCATGCTCTTTTGCTGAGTCCACAGCCTCAAGTAAAGTGCTATTGTGCGCAACACCAAGAACAGTAACTATATCAGCGCCAGCATCAGCAGCCAGAGAAACCTCAATACCACCAGCATCCATACACTTCATATCCGCAATTAAAATTGCTTCAGGAAATCTCTTCCTAAAAGATCTAATCGCATTAACACCCTCACTTTTAATTAAAGGAGTCCCTATTTCAAGCCAAGTTACCCCACTTCTCCATACAACAGATGCAATGTAAAGAGCCTTATTTAAATCTATAAAATCCAATGCAACTTGAAGAATAGGGTATTTAAACTTCAAATCCCTAACCTCAAATGATTAATACACTAAAAGTATATATTAGGATATTCAATTCAACATGAGTGGTGAATATGAAGAAACATGAAGCCACAATTATAATAATATTAACAATAATTTTTTCAAACATAATTATTGTACCATCATTCTCGCAGACTACTAACAAGTACATAATTGGAATAGAAACTACAATTAAAAATGAAGGAAATATAACCTATCCTCTGACAGATACAAACAAGTTGATATTAATCCCAGAAACTGAATATCAAAAATTAATATCATTTAAATACTATGTAAACAACACAGAAATCAAATGGAAGATACTAGGACTAAATGATGAAGGAAACATAGAGGTAGAATTATACAACATTCCAGATAAATTACCTCCAAATCAAACAATAAACATTAAAATAATACTAGAAGTAGAGCTAAGTAAAAGAACACCACCACAAAATCTTTCCCTAGAAAATGCAGGATCACTAACTGACATTCCAAACGAAATAATCGAAAAATATTGTAGAATGGAGGGATTATGGTCAAAAAGCAATAATGTAAGCAACCTAGCAAATAAACTTGCCGGAGAGGAGAGTAATACACTCCAAGTATTATATAAATTCATAAAATGGATTGAAAACAATATTAGATATCCTCAATTAGAATCGCCCAAAATACCATCATACCCAGACGAAACACTAAAAATAAAAGAAGGAGACTGCGATGACCAAGCAAACCTACTTGTAGCAATGCTTAGAAGTGTAGGCATACCAGCATACACACAACTAGCTTTCCTATTAATAAAAGATTTGGGAAGAAGAACAAGAGAGAATCTACTTGGAGGGCATTTAACAATTGAAACAATAAATGTCGCTGGACATGGATGGGCGATGGTATACATTCCACCATGGGGATGGCTACCAGTAGATATGACCTACTTCAAAAATGCAAAAATAGAATTCGGAAGAATAGTAAGTATAAATGTTGAAGACCACATTATAGGTGCAGCAGTATTTCAATACCATTCACTTGTAACTGAAAATGTAATTAAAACAGATTATATTGAGGACTTAGTCAAATGGATTAAAGAATTAGATATCTACAATTTAAAGTGGAAAGAGAAATATTGGATGGAAATAAAAGTTGAAGAGCCAAAAAGAGAAAGTAATGGAATAATAGTAATGTCGGTTGCAGGACTAACAATACTATCAATAACAGCATTCATATTATACATATACGCCAGGAAGAAAAGAAAAGTAGAAGAAAAAGAAATATTTCCTTTCACAACAATTAAAAGAGAAGCCACCATAATATAGTGAGGGTAGTAAATGGAGTTATTAGAGGCTATAAAAAACAGGAGAAGTATAAGAAGATTTACAAGTGAAAGAATTCCAGATGAAGATTTAAAGACAATTCTAAATGCAGCCATAAGAGCACCCTCAGCAGGAAACCTTCAACCATGGGAATTCATCATAGTAAAAAATGAAGAAACGAAGAAAAAGCTAGCAAGAGCAGCACTAGGCCAAACATGGATGACTAAAGCCCATGTAATAATAGCAGTATGTGCAAACATACCTAGAACAGCCAGATATTATGGAGAAAGAGGAAGAACACTATATTGCATACAAGATACAGCAGCTGCAATACAAAACATGCTATTAACAGTCCATGCACTGGGATATGGCGCATGCTGGGTAGGCGCATTTTCAGAAAGTGAAGTAAAAGAAATACTTGAAATCCCAGAACATGTAAGACCAGTAGCGTTAATCCCTATTGGAGTACCAAATGAAAATCCACCTCCAAGACCAAGAATTCCACTAGAAAAAGTAGTACATTACGAAAAATATTAAATTACAAATGTATTCGCAGCGTATTCGTTCAAGTCTATTTACAAAGGTAAAATGATAATAGCCATACAATAAAACATCCAATGATATACGGGGAAAACAGTGAAGGAAAATGGAAACAAGTACATCCAGCAAATATACAGTAAAATTGCAAAGCACATAGTAAATGATACGAGGAACTGGAGAAAAATAGCAGTCTTCACCTATAAGAAAAACTATAAAAAATTCAAAATAATACCAGAAATGCTAGCAATATCAATAGCAAGAGAGCTATGGGTAAACCATGACATTAGATCAATACTCATGATCAATACAAACAACATAAAATTAAGCAAACTAATAGAAATCACAAAAAACCTAGAGATAAAATCAAATATATTTAGGTTTGGAATACATGACGAAGAATACGGATTCCTACCAAAAGTAAAAATTAAAATAAAAGACATCACCCAAAAAACAAATCTATTCACCAAGATAATCAAAGGAATGGCTCCTGAAAAAAGCGAAAAAATAGACAGAAACACCTTCAAAAAAGTTACAAGCATCAATGAACTCAGCATAAAACTAATAAAAAACCTTAAACCACCCAGCATGAACGAGACAATAGGTAGAAAAATACTTGAAAAAGCAAAAAACGATAAAATGGCAACAATAATGGAAGTTGTCGGAATAGTGGGAGGAGCAGTAGTACAACCATTCATGACCGCCCCAAAAGGGATAAGAATGGTAAAAGAATTAATAGAAATAATAAAAACAAGGAAAAAGGAATTCTATAAAGAGTGGGAAAAGGCCATTAAAAAATCCTTTCAACCACAAACAATTAGGCATTTATTTAGTCAAGAAGAAAAAAGCCAAATACTGAATAGTATAAAACAAAATGGCTATGCAATTATTCTCAATTCAACAATAAACACCATATACGAACCATTTTCCTACTACTTATTATATAATGCTATAGAAGAAGTAGTAAGTGAAGTAGGAGAAGTAGGAGGAATACTAACGAACTCAGAAGACTTAGCGCAACTACCAATAATAGGAGAAAGCATAAGAAGTGGATTAGAAAACGAAAGAAGCGTAAAAATGACGTACATATTTGAAAATGAGAAAATAAACAACGTAGATTCACTTAAAAACTATGTTAACGATAGAGTAGTACTATTTGAAATGAAGACATCAACACTAATAAAACTATTCTTCGAAGATAAAGCAACCCTAACCGGAGAATTAATCTACTGCTTAGCCAAAGCCAGTAGATATGAAAAGTATGGAGAAATACCATTAATAATGAGAGACTATGGATTAAAGGGAAGATGGACAGTAAAAACAATACCAATTGAATCAGGATTAAAAGCATGGCTAAAAAGAACCCTCAGAAAGTTCATCGATAAGATAAATGGACAATACGTCTAATAAGTCAGCCACACTATTCAAAACTACATCAGCCCCATATTTTAAAAGTTGATCCCTTGTCATTAAACCAGTCAAAACACCAATAACCATTTTAGCATTAACAAGCCTACCAGACTTTATATCAGGCCAATAATCACCAACAACAACACATTCATTAATAGGAACGCCAAGACAGTCCGCAGCCCTCTTGAGAACCTCAACCTTTGAAAAGAGCTCTCCATCATCAAAATCCTTACAAGTAACAACACAATCAACGTAGTCAGCCATTCCATGACGCCTCAATTCTCTCCATACACATTCCTCATCAACAGCTCTTCCAGTAACAATAGCAATCTTTACACCTAACTCCTTCAATTTACTTAAAATCTCAATGGCACCAGGAAATGGAGATTCATCCTCCAATATAATGTCACTATAACGATAAAGAAAAGTTCTCCAAAAAACCCTAACAGAAACACCTTTAGGAATAAATAAGTCCAAAGTATCTTCCCTATAATGTTTAATAAAGGTATTCCAATCCAACGACTTCCCACCAAAATCTTGTAATACAAGATTGAAAATCCTATAAAAACGACTAAGAGTATCAATTAAAGTTTGATCAAGATCAAATATAACTGCCTTCAACATATCAGTCCTCAAAGCAAAATTATTAAAACATACATATAATCATTAGTGGGGAAAATGAATATAAAGATAAAACAGAGAATTGGTGCAATAATAGTATTTTGGCATAAAAAACCACAAAAAATAACAAGGAAAAAAATATTAGCCATACTTAAAAGGCATCAATCGAGAAACTTAAAATTCCTAGATGCAGTAAAAACAAGCATTATAATATACTCATCAACAAACCTTAGAAAAGAGGAAATTGAAAAAAGAGTTGAGAAAATACTCTCCATAGAACTAAAAACAAAAGTGAAAATAAAAGCAGTATCCTTCACAACACTAAATGAAATTATAGATAAAATCACGAAGATACTAGCAGAAAAAAAGGAAGATAACAATTAATGTAAATACAATTTCACATATATTGATATAGTAGAAGTGAGAACATGGAAAGAAACATAGAAGAGCTAGCTAAACTAAAAAAGACACTATCAAGAAAACTTGAAAAATTAGAAAAACAAATAGAAATCCTAAGAGAATGTATACAATTAATAGACAAAAAATTAATCGAAAGGACATTTACAACTGCAGAAAGACTAGTGAAAACAATAGAAGAAAAGGAAGAGTTGGGAGAAGAAATAGCAACAATAACCTTCAGGAAAGAGGTATTAGCAAAAATATATAAACATAAAGAAACCATACGGATAATACCATCAAAGAAGATTAAATTCAAAATATCAACGCCACCATTCACAGTATTCTTTATCAACAAAGTTTTGAAAGAGATGAAAAGAAAAGATGAAAGATTAATTGAAAATGGAGAATTAATGCCAGACGAAGCAATACAATATGAAGTGAAGACAGAAAACAACATCATAAAAGAAATAGTGATAAGAAATGTAAAAGAAGAAAGAGTAAACAGCATAAAGGGAGCTGCAAGATGGACCTTCACAAGAATGTATGAGAAATATTTAAGGTGAAAAAATGAGAGAAAACCTCCTAAAACTAGCCGAAAAAAGCAAAATGCTGAGAAATGCACTAGAAATGCCAGAAAATTTAGAGAAGGCACTTAAAAAAACAACGATAATAGGAGAGTTAAAATCAAGAGAAATTGACAACATAACCTTCATTGGAATGGGTGGATCAGGAATAGTAGGAGATATAATTCTAGACTGGCTTGAAGAAAAAATAAACATACCCATAAAAATTTGGAAAAACTATGGACTACCAGCCTACATAAATTCAAAGTCACTAATAATAGCAACAAGCTACTCAGGAAATACAGAAGAAGTACTATCGGCAGTAATCGAAGCAATAAGAAAAAAGGGCAACATAATAGCTATAACAAGTAATGGTGTACTAGAAAAAATACATGAGAAGAAAAAGTTTCCACTAATCAAAATACCCAAAAATTTCCAACCAAGAGAAGCACTCCCCTACCTATTCATAGCAGCATTAAATGCATTAAATCAAGTATATGAAATTCCAACCCATAAATCAGATATAAAAAACACAATTAAATTACTAAAAGAAATAAGGAAACAAATAATAGAACAAAAAGATACCACAATATTTAAAATATCCAATAAAATCATGGAGAAAAACACAAACATATACACCTACAAGCCATTTAGAGCAGCAGCCCTAAGATTTAAACAACAATTAAACGAAAACAGTAAACAATGGGCTAAAGTCGAAATAATCCCAGAAGCATGCCATAATGAAATTGTCGGATGGAGCGGAAACAAAAGCTCATATAAGAACATGAAAGTCATAATGATAAGAGATAAACATGAAAGCGAAGTTATAAAAACCAGAATTGAAGCACTCAAGGAAGAAATATTAAAAAAACAAGTAGAAATACTAGAAATTAAAACTAAAGGAACAAGAACAATAAGCAAGATATTTTCCATAATATATATGGGAGACTTAATCTCAATATTAATCGCATTATTAAAGGGAATAGATCCAAAAAGAATCGAGCCAATTGCAAAATTGAAAACAAAATTAAAATCAATTGGATATATAGATAAAGTCTTAAAGGAATATTTATGCTCATAAATATTAATCTTTATAAATATTTTTCAGTTATATATGAATGGTGGAAAAATGCCGAAACCCATAGTTAAAGTATGTGTAAATGGTTATGGAGTAATTGGGAAAAGAGTAGCTGATGCAGTAATGCTACAAAATGATATGAAGCTAATAGGAGTATCAGACATTGCAACAGACTGGAGAATAAAAATAGCAGCAAGGAAAGGATACAACATATACTGCTCAATACCAGGAAAAATGAAAGATATGGAAAAAGCAGGAATAGAAGTTGAAGGCACACTAGAAGACTTACTAAAGAAAGTTGATGTGGTGGTAGACTGTACACCCAAGAAGATTGGAGCAAAAAATAAACCTATATATAAAAAATTCAATGTAAAAGCAGTATTTCAAGGAGGAGAAAAACATGAAGTTGCAGGCACAAGCTTCGTAGCCCAATGCAACTATGAAGAAGCACTAGGAAAGCAATTTGTTAGAGTTGTAAGCTGTAACACAACAGCTCTATGCAGAGTATTAGGAGCAATAAAACGGGAAATAGGAATAGAGAAAGTGAGAGCATTCATAGTGAGAAGAGCAGTAGATGTATGGGAAAGTGGAAGAACAGGAATAATGAATACAGTTATTCCAACTATGGGTGTAAGTCATCACGCACCAGATGTAAAAACAGTCCTACCAGACCTAGATATAGTTAGTGTCGCTGTAAAGGCTTCACACAACCTATTCCACCTACACTTCTGCCTAATAAAAACTAAAAGAAGTATAGATATAAACAGCATTATAGAAGCATTAGAAAAAGCACCAAGAATAGTATTCGTCAACTCAAAGGATGGAATAGATGGACTACACGCAGTATTTGAATTAGGTAGAGACCTAGGAAGAATGAGAGGAGATATTTATGAAATACCAATATGGAAAGACAGTATAATAGTAATGGAAGATGAAGTATACCTGGCATGGAGCACACCAAATGAAAGCAATGTAATACCAGAAAACATAGATGCAATAAGAGCAATAACTGAAATAGAAAAAGACGCTCAAAAAAGCATTGAGAAAACAGATAAGGCACTAGGAGTACTTAAACGATTATATTAAACTTAAACCCACAATTTTTTAAATTCTAGCAACATTTAAGATTTCGTATGCTCTAAAGAAGAATAGTGAAAAGCCTTGGACTATGAAATACTAGTTGACACATATGAAAGAATAGAAGCAACGACAAAAAGACTTGAAATGACAGATTTACTCGTAAATCTATTCATTAAAACTCCCAGAGAAATAATCGACAAAGTCGTATATTTAACTCAAGGAAAGCTATATCCAGATTACGTTGGAATTGAATTAGGCATTGCTGAGAAAATGGCCATGAGAGCCATCTCATTAGCAAGCGGACTATCGCTAAATGAAATTGAAGAAGAATTAAAGAAAACAGGAGACATAGGCCTAGCTGCGGAAAATGCACTTAAAAAGAAGAAAATTTCAACATTAATGGACTTCTTTGGAAGATCTACAAAACTCGAAAAATTAACAGTTGAAAAAGTCTATGAGACACTAGATAAAATAGCCAGAACGTCAGGAGAAGGCTCACAAGACACAAAAATAAAACTACTAACAAAGCTATTAAGAAGATCATCACCTAAAGAAGCAAGATACTTGGTAAGAATTATAACAGGAAAACTTAGATTAGGAATAGCGGACATGACCATTCTAGATGCATTATCAATAGCATTCTGTAGATCTAAGGAATTCAGACCTATAATTGAAAGAGCATATAATCTTTCATCAGATCTAGGAGCAGTAGCAAAAACACTAGCATATGAAGGAATAGAAGGAATAAAGAAATTCAAGATAACTATTGGAAGACCAGTAAGACCAATGCTAGCTGAAAGACTATCCTCACCAAGCGAAATATTGGAGAAACTTGGAGGGAAATGCGCCGCAGAATATAAGTATGATGGAGAAAGACTTCAAGCCCACAAAAGCGGAGATAAAGTTCAACTATTCTCAAGAAGACTTGAAAATATTACACACCACTATCCAGATGCATGCGAATTAATTAGAAATAACATTAAGGCGGAAGAAGCCATAGTAGAATGCGAATGCGTAGCAATAAATCCTGAGACAGGTGAAATGCAACCATTCCAAGAGTTAATGCATAGGAGAAGAAAATATGGCATAAAAGAAGCAATGAAACTATATCCAGTAAGCCTCTTCATGTTTGATGCACTCTACGTAGATGGAGAAGACTTAACATTAAAACCATACCCATATAGAAGAAAAATCCTAAGCAAAATAGTAGATGAAAATGAAAGAATAAAAATAGCCAAAATGAAGATAATAGGCAACATTGAAGATCTAGAGAAATTTTTCCTAGAAGCAGTTGAAGAAGGATGTGAAGGATTAATGTGCAAATCAATAGGACCAGACTCCATATACCAAGCAGGGTCAAGAGGATGGCTCTGGATAAAATATAAGCGAGACTATAAATCAGAAATGACAGATACCGTTGACCTAGTCGTAGTAGGAGGATTTTGGGGTAAAGGAAGAAGAGCAGGAACATATGGAGCACTACTAATGGCAGCCTACGATCCAGAAACAGACACCTTCAAAACAGTATGCAAAGTCGGTAGTGGATTTACAGATGAAGACTTAGCAAAACTACCAAAAATGCTTGAACCCTATAAAATAACTCACATACATCCAAGAGTTGATAGTAAAATGGAAGCAGATGTATGGTTTATACCAGCAGTAGTATTGGAAATTATAGGAGCAGAAATAACATTAAGTCCCATGCATACATGCGCATTAAACGCAATAAGAGAAGGGGCAGGACTAGCCATTAGATTTCCAAGATTCACTGGAAACTACAGGTTCGACAAAAAAGCTGAAGATGCAACAACAGTAAAAGAGATAATAGAAATGTACAAGTCACAAATGAAAAGAATTTCAATGGAATGACAACAATGTCCAGGAAAAAAGGCAACCAATGGTGGAAAAAATACCTAAACTATCTCGACAATAGTCCCCAGTCCATCAAAAATCTAGTTGAAAAATTAACACCCAAATATCCAATAACATTTATAGAAAAAATAAGAATTAAAAAAGACTATGAACTATGGCCCTTTCAAGAAGAAATTCTAAATAAAATGTTGAAACATGAAAGATCACTAATACTCGGCTTACCAACAGGTCTAGGAAAAACATTTCTGGCAGGAGCATACCTAGAAAAAATATCTAGAGATGGATTACGAGTATTATTTCTAGTCCCATCAGTACCCCTAGGGGTACAACAGACACTATTTGCAAGAAGAAAATTAGGAGTGAAAAATGCATACTTCATCTCAGGAGCAATTCCACCTGAAAAAAGAAGAAAATTGAAAGTATGGAATGCAGGATTCATAGTCACAACACCCCAAACATTCGCCAACGACCACCTATACGCCTTTGAAATGATGCTGAAGGAAGCAAGAATAATGTCTAATCCACTGCCATACCTATCAGAAATTCTAGAAGTAGCAGACTTCCAATTCCCCTTCGACATATTAATTGCAGATGAATGTCAAAGATACATTGGAGAAACAGATGGATATTCAATACTATTAGTTGCAGCTGCATGTAAAGTAAAAATATTAGCCCTCAGCGCAACCCCTCAACTACATGCACCCCACAGACTAGAAGAATTAAGAAAAATATTCAATAAAATAGAAGTTTTTTCAATAGACAATCCATCAATAAAAAAATACATGCCAAGTAGAATATTATACATCACAAAAATACAAACACCCAATGAATTACTATTAGTATACAGAGCCATGGACATCATAATAAGTGAAAAAGAAAAAGAAATTAAAAGCAAATATGGATCAAACCACTTAAAACTAAACTGTACAAATCATCCTGAATGTCGAAAACTAGTAGCATTAAAACTATTAAAATTCAGAATGATTGAAAATGGAGCAAGTAGCGTGTTAAAATATGCTACATGGAGAATAAAGGAGCTAAATAAACCTATAGCAGAATTGAATGGAAAAAGCATAATTAAACTATACAGAGAAGCATTAAAATCATGCTTCAATCACAAGTTAAACGTTACAATAAAAATTCTTGAAAACGAAATATATGATAAGGCAATAATATTCGCAGAAGGAGTAGAAGTAGTTAAACAAATCGGTAGAAAGTTACAAAGCATTTATGGAATGGAAAAAGTAGCAATACTAGTAGGTAAAGGACATATGAAGCTAGAACAACAAGCATCAGCCCTAATGCAATTCAAAGAAAAAGCGAAAATACTAGTTGCCACACAAGTAGGTGAAGAAGGACTAGATATACCGGCTGCTGAAATTGAAATCTGGATAGATCCCCCAAGCAATCCAAGAAAATGGATTCAAAGGTTTGGAAGAATATTACGTCAACCCTCAGGGAAGAAGATAGCAAGAATCTATGCCTTAATATCAACTCAGACCCATGAGAAAAACAAGCTCCTAAGCGTGATGAAGAAAACTGAGAAAACCTATGGATTCACACAAAAAGTAGTATATAAAACAATAACACAAATCGAAAAGGGACAAAAAACATTAACAAGCTTTATGAAAAACTAGTCAATCAAAACAACCCTTGAACCTATAGCTTGACCTGGTAGAGGAGATCTAAACCTAGCTAATACAACACCCTTCCTTCCATGAAGCCTCACAATTTTACCAATAAACCTTAAACCTCTCCTACTTCTCCAAACAACACGTCTACCAATTAAGCGTGAAGCCTCACTCTTAGATGAAAAACCATCAAACCTTAAATATACATATCTGGGATAAAGTCTCTTCAATCCACGCTTATAACCTAAAATAACTCCATTAATCCCAACAACCACCATGACAGTAAACCCCCAATAACTCAGGGGTTCACAGCAAAATAATTCTTGAAAAGTACAATATCAATATTTCTCTATAAACCACTACAAGTAAACCCTAGTACCAATAGGGTCAACCTCAAAAACCATAATCCCCTCACATGGGAAAAAATCAAGTAGAAAATCTGCAAACTTCATAATTTCATTCTTCATACACAATGCATACACAAGTTTGCCATTGAGACTTAAGCCACAAACAATTGGATTGAGCTCCATCAAACCATTAATAATTGAAGATACATTCTTAAAACGAGAAGCAAATCTATTCACAAACAATTTAGTCTTCTCAACAACTGAATTGAAATCTCTCACCAATGAAACATTAAATAGAAAATCCTTCAAATTAAATTCATCCCAAAAATGTGGATAGAACAACATTTCAATAGAAGATGCACTTCCAACAACAACCCTAACATCCCTAGGATAATCTATTTTTAAAAATCCTGCTGGAAAATCAGTGTTTAAATCCCCTACCAAAACCAACCCACCAATGGATTGCAGAGGTGAAGTACCAAAACCAATCTTATACTTAAATTCAATATCCTGAGCTATATTAATAATGGACTTAACTGGAATGCTTAATTTAAGAGCTGAATGAAGAGCTACTAAAGAAGAAATAAGTGCAGCTGAAGGTAAAGACAAATCAAAATTTAGAGGAACCTCAAAGTTAAAGTCAAAAACACCTTGAATACCATTTAAACCAGTTAAAGCTAATAGTCTCCTAACAGCCTCCTCAATCCACGGTAAATTTAACTCTCTTCTCCCGAAAAGAAAATTAAACTTAACACACGAAGAAGGCTCCCCAACAACTTTACATGAAACACCTCTAAATAGATTTAGACCAGCTCCTATAAATCTGGGTTTACCATGTACATATTGAATGTCGAAGAAAAGAGGTAGAAAAGCTGGAGTAAATGCCTTGCCAATAAAACTCAATTTCAACTCCTCCAAGCCAGATTAAAGGCTAATTGAGCTATACGCTTAGCACCATCCATCTCCAATGCCATTTTCTGAAGCAATTTAACTCGACGTCTAACACCCATATCAGTTAACAAATATCTAATTGCACCATGAAGAGAAGAAAATGAAAAATCATCATAAGCCAAAATCTTAGCAACTCCAAGAGCTTGAGCAGCTAAAGCATTACTATAACGCTCAGTATGACCTCTAGCTGGAAAAAGTATCATCGGCAAACCATAACATATGGCCTCAATTATACTCGTATGACCAGCATGATTCATATTCAAATCACACGCCTTTAGATACCAATAATAATTTCTAATCCAATTATAAACTTTAAGATTACCTTTATCATAGAGAAGCATTCTTCCCTTAGGATTAGATAGAGTAATAACTGAAAAGTACTTGCTACTAAACTTTTTAAAGAATTTAATCAGAAATTTTGCTAACAATATCTTCTCAAGGGGGAGGCCACTAATCACAATAAAGATAAATGGAAGATGAGAAGGAATTTTTAACTTTGACTTCAAATATTTCCTAGAAGGAAGAGATCTTGGATCAACATCAATAATTGGCCCTGTAAACTCAATTTTATCATCAAACTTGAAACCTAAAACATTCCTCTTACATATAGCATATTTTGAAGGTAGATCTGGAACCATTATTCTACCCGAAAAATTCCACATATAACTGAAAACTTGGGAGATTATTCTCTCAGAAAGAGTTTTAATCAGCTTGATAGATGGAGACATAGGTCTTGTTCTAGGAATTATTAGTGCCAGCTGATTTATAACCAAAATAGACGGCTTACCGAGCAATTTAGCGGCAATAATTGTAGATAAGCGTGAATCAGAAATAACAACATCAGCTTTAAAGTTATCAATAAACTTTATTTCCAAGGCTATTTGATCAAAAAATCTCTTTACAAACCTGACACCTCTACTCATTGTTTGCTTGAAATCAAAGGTTCCGTCTGGTTTTTGATAATAAGTAATTTCAGGAACTGAACAAACATGAAAACCTCTTCCACCAATTAGAGAAACAGCAGTACCATAAGTTGAGAATAGAATTAATGGTTTCACCTCATATATTCTGGATAAATCAATTATTTTACCTGCAATTCTAAGAGAACGATTAGCATGGCCAAGACCTATACCGCACGGTGCAATATAAAATCTAATTTTATCCATTGAAATCTACCCAGCTGTACTGTGCCAATGCAATTCCTTCTTAATAATTCTACCCTTCGGATCAAGCTCCTCAAAAATTTCAGCTTGAAACTTATATATCCTAGTCTCTTCATCCAACCATGCATCAGGCATGAGGCCAGCCTTCATACAGCAATGACTTAGAAACTCCTCTGGAGACCAATTCCACTCTACAGCCACTTGAGGTAGAAGTAAACCCTTAAAGAAACCCCTTTCAACAATTAATCCATCAATTCCAATTTTAATCTTTGAGGGGTATTCTTTAGTATTTTTAACTTCAATTAATTGGGGAACAGTTAATACACTCACCTCAAATACAACTGAATTTAACTCCTTAATTCTAAGTGGAGGAAAACGGGGATCTGAAGTTGCTGCACTAATAGCAGCTTCAATTGTAGCCTCAACAAGTGGCATGACAGGTAAAGGAAAGCCAATACATCCCCTTAAGCGCTTAACTCTCCTTCCCCCACTTTCAAGCAACTTATTAATTGTAACAAAAACCCCCATTTTCTTCCATAATTTACTAGGAGTATTTTCAGGTGGCTTAATTTGAATACCTCTGGTTAAATATTCTTCAACTGCTCTACGAGACAATTTAACAAGAAATTCCCCTTCCTTCAAAGTTATAGTGGACATATCCATCACCTAATAACTTATACCCCTAATAGCAAAAAGCTTCTTTGGATATTTAGCTTCAACTACAATGCTAACTATATCTGCATAATTAATAAGTTCTGGCGGTGCATTTCTACCTGTTAGGACGACATGCGTCTCCTCTGGAATTTTAGATAAGAAACTTAAGATTTTATCTATTGATATTAAACCAATTGAGACAGCTAAATTTACTTCATCTAAAACCAGGAGAAAAGGCCTTTTTTCCAGCATTACTCTTTCTGCAAAATCCAATCCCTTCAAAGCTAATTCCCTATCCTCATCACTGGGATTATGCAGGTCAACCCAATCTTTCCTTCCAAATTGATAGATTTCATATTCTGGAGAAAGCCTCTCCTTCACCAAGTATTCTCCAATATTCTTTCTCCCCTTCATAAACTGTATTATAATGACCTTAAAGCCATGACCAATACACCTCAACGCTAATCCAAGTGCACTTGTAGTTTTACCAACGCCAGTTCCAGTATATAGAATTATCAGCCCCATAAAATCACCTAAACTCTACAAACACCCTTCGGACATGAGCCAGTATCTTCAGAATCAAGTTCAATAACACCTTCACTCAGTTTTCTTTCCTTTGGTTTACCTACATAGAGTACCTGCTCACCCTTACTTCCATATCGATAGACAGTAATACCTTTACACTTCAGCTTATATGCTAGTAGGAATGCTCTACGAACATCTTCTGGGCTTGCTTCATACCTCAAGTTAATAGTCTTTGAAACAGCATTATCAGTAAATTCTTGAAATGCAGCCTGCATTCTAACGTGCCAATCAACATCTATATCTAATGCGGTGACAAATATCCTCTTGACCTCGTCAGGAATACCGTCAATATACTTTATAGAACCAACTCTAGCTATCTCACGCATTAACTCATCACTATAGAGGCCCTTCTCTCTCATATATTCCTCAAAAACTGAGTTTATCTCAAATAAGCTAACTCCACCCAAAACTCTTCGGAAGAAAGCTAGAGCAAATATAGGTTCAATTCCACTAGAACAACCTGCAATTATACTTATAGTCCCAGTCGGAGCTATAGTTGTAGTGGTGGCATTCCTAATTCCATAACGCTTAATTCTACTCCTCAAATCATTCCACTTCAAATTATACTGTTTAACTTCATCATCCGCCTCAAATGGAAAGCGTGGAGAATCATAATCATAAATTGAACCCTTAAAAGCTGGAAAACTTCCACGCCTCCTAGCCAAATTAATTGACTCAACCTTACTGTAATAGTTTATGTACTCCATTATTCTTCTGGCTAGACTTAAAGCCTCCTCAGAGTCATATGGTATTTGAAGCTTAAACAATAGTTCAGCCCAACCCATTACACCTAAACCAATCTTCCTCGTCAGCAAAGTCTTCTCTTCAACTTGAGGCAACGGATAGCAATTAGCATCAATAACATTGTCTAGGAAGTGAACTGCAATTCTAACAACCTCCCTTAACTTCTTCCAATCGACTTCATAGCTTCCATCCCTTCTACGCTTAACCATCAATGATAGATTAACCGACCCAAGATTACAGGATTCATAAGGCAATAAAGGTTGTTCACCACAATTATGAACTATAAATCCATTTGCAATAAATGAATGAGTTAGAGGCTCAGTTACATCGTAAACTGGCTCTTCACCTACATATTCAATTTTCTCTACCTTAACCTTAAACTTATCGTGATAATAAGTGGTGGATGAATGCTTCATGTAAGATGTAGATGTCATCATCTTGTCGCTAGGGCCAATTTCTTGAATAAACTTGTTTTCATAGCCCCTCGAAATTATAAGTTCATAATAATCATGCTTAACATGACGCTTATGAATTTCAGATTTAATTCCAAAATTAAGTAATAGTAGCTGTACATCTTTTAGCAATCTTAGCGAAGAAGATGTCAATCGTATTGATAATTCTCTCTCAACCTCTCCTTGAACTAAGCCATCTGTAGCAAACAAGCCTCTGAGAAAACCTTTCACTGCACATTTAGGAGCAGTAAAAATACTGTATGGAACATGCTTCTGTTCCTCCCCACACTCATCAACACCTAGCTTCTTGAAAAATTCAATGAAAGCTTTAGCATGATATGATAAGCAGTACACCTTATTTCCACATTTTACAGGCTTAACATAACCATACCACTTAGAAATTATCTCTTGAACTTTCATTAGCAGGTCTAGTTTTTCAGCTGAAAATTTAAATCCAACACTATCCCTTCTAAGCCAGCCATCACCTATAAGTAAGCCCATTATAAAGCCAAGTTCCTCAGACCACTCCTTTGGCAAGTTTAACTTCTCCATTTCAGTTAGATTGTTTAACTCGTCAATTTCATCCTTTATTGGAAGCTCGATTGAATTAGAAAAGCAACCACCACTCTGAATTAATAAAACATCACCTTCCTTTAATTCACCTAACCTCTTCCATCCATTAGGCGTTAAGAACATATGGTCAATAGTAGCTTTAATCTCATAACCCTCTTTAGTTACAAGTCTATAGACAGGTTTCACTCCAGTGAAAATATACTTGAGAGGTTTAGACCTTAAAATCCCCTTACCTCCAATAGCTCTTAAATCCACAATCAATGAAGTTGAAAGTGATCGTGGATTATTTTTAGTTAAACTTTCAATAGAAAT
The DNA here is from genome assembly GCF_058356305.1 of Candidatus Culexmicrobium sp. NCBI lineage: Archaea > Thermoproteati > Candidatus Culexarchaeota > Candidatus Culexarchaeia > Candidatus Culexarchaeles > Candidatus Culexmicrobiaceae > Candidatus Culexmicrobium > Candidatus Culexmicrobium sp. The sequence goes on along the minus strand of NZ_JBTVBB010000049.1, from coordinate 2,989 downwards.
TAATCCCTTTTCAGTAGTCACCAAAGTATCACCAGTAATACATGGATTAGTGCTTTCAATTTCTCCTAAATGTGGTGTGGGGTTATGCTTATTTATACGGTCAATGAAAATGATGCCTGGATCACCTGTCTTCCAAGCATTGTAAACCATCATGTCGAATAGGTATCTTGCATTAATTGAGCCTTGAGGTTTACCGGTTCTAGGATTTATAAATTGTATCTCACGCTCTTCCTCCACTGCCCTCATAAATTCATCAGTAACTGCAACTGAAATATTAAAGTTAGTTAGCATACCCTCCTTAGTCTTAGCATATATAAAGTCCATAATATCAGGGTGATCAACCCTCAAAATACCCATGTTCGCGCCTCGACGCTTATTGTGTACTAATAAGCCATTAGCTATAAAGCATCCGGAAATTGTTTCTATGTCCATTGTATATTTTCTGTCTTCTCTTATTTCGACTACTTTTGTGAAGTAATATTTGGGGTTGCATAGTTTGGCTATCCACTCATCACTTTTAAGGAATGGAAATTTTTCAAGCAACTTCATTAAACGTTTACGAGTTAGATTTCTCTTCGACCTATTATTTTCAGTTATGTAATGATAAATTGCTTTATAAAAGGCTTCATTAGATCCTCTTCTAGACCTATTCTTTCCACAACTTCTTCCCACAAACTTATAATGAGATTTAAGTATCTTCTCGACATTTAGGATAATATCTTCATATTCAAACTTCTTTTCATGAAAACGCTCTATTAGCTTTTTATTTTTCTTCTCACTTAAAAATCCAATATGTTCAATGAATTTCTTGATGCTTCTTTCTGGAACTATGGTTAGATAGTATTTGGGAGAAGTTTCGAGTCTATTATCTCCACTTTCATATCTCCCTATGGATGAAACTACCCCTAAACTTAATAGTAATTGTTGGACTTCCTTAACCAATCTCTCAGAGGAAACTTGAAGTCTAGGATATCCATCTTCATGAATATCACCGGCACCTTCAAATAATCCTCTTAGAAAACCATAGGCAACTTCCTTGGATGAAGTAAATATTTCTCTTGGTATGAAGGCTTCAAGAGAACTCCTTTTAATCCAATTCATAGATCCAAAAAATCGCTGGAGATCTCTAGAGTAGAAGACTAAGTCTACATATCCATTTTTCTTTCTCTTATATCCAACCTTCAAATTGAAAACTTTAAGCATTAAATTCTCGATTATTCTTTCCAGTTCTTCATCTTCTCTTGAGACAGTGAATATTATTCTTCCATTAGTACTTGTACGGCCATCAGCCATGTACAAGCCTAAAATTTCCGCCAGCTTAGGAGTCATTGTCCTTGGAATTGTTATCCTATTAGCATTAAAGTGCTGCTTCCCAATTCTTGGGAGAAGCGCATTCGGTAGATCTGGATGCCCACCTAACAAAACAACTAGCCAATCCCCAATCTTTATGTCCTTAGCCTCCCTCCATACTATTTTACCCTCCTCAGATATCACTGCAACCCTGTGATTATATGTAACATCAAGTTCTAAACCTAGATCAGTCTTAATCTTCAAAACATCAGCCATGCCATTATCCGCAGCCAAAAAGGCATGAACAAACTGATCACCATCAAAAACCAAATAGTTAGTTGGATTCTCCGAATGGGAGGGACAATCAAGAAGCTCAGCCAATGGTAATATACCCCTATTCGTCAAAACAAGAGTGTCAACAGCAATACAACCACCCTGCTTTATAACGTCGGTTGCAACATCAAATATGCGCATAAAGCTAACTGGTCCAGAAGCAACTCCACTGGTGGTTCTAACAACATCGCCCTTGGGTCTAAGCTTTGAAAAAGAAAAACCTGTGTTGTGTACTATCATAAATCCATTTTGACCTGCCAGATATGTTTTTGTTCCATCAACTGTGAGGTCATACATAACCATTTTTTCAGATCCATTCAATCTTTTAACGGACTTTATTGGGACTGAATGGAGCATCGCATATAATAGACTTCTTACCTTTTCAGCGTCATCCCGGTATCCTCGCTGTTCTAATACTTCAGCTAATTTAGTCATGAATTTTTCAAATTTAATTGCACTTATTCCATGTCCCCATATCCACCTGTGAAGCCATATTCTTGAGTCGTTAAGAATTAATGGTTTTTTATGTAGAGAAGAGATATCCACTCCCAGTTTCTCTAGAAAACCTCTCACAACCTCAAAACTTAGCCGTATACTTGTTTTGTATGAAGATTTTCCAATCGCCTTAATTAATTGCATAGCCTTACTTTTTATACGCATTTTAGAAGCAATCTCTCGGGCGAAAAACTGAAATTCAGGTGAGCCCTCTATGTAAACAATATAAAGACTACTTTCTTCTCTAGATCTCTTAGGCCTTCGCACTCTAAATCTAGTTTTCAATCCTAAAGCAGTTAGAAGTAATGCTAATTGTCTCACAATGCTACTTGAAGTATATTCAATAGCAATTCTAGCTTTACCCTTTGAAATTTCACCTCTAGCATCAATGAAACCAGAAATAAATGATAAAACTACACTTAAAGGCGACTTGAATATTTGTTTAGGAATCCTCCAATTTCCATTGTTATCTCTTAGATTTTTTAAAACAAAATTCACGACCTCACTATTACATGTCTGGAAAATCCACATATCATATTTCTTCTCCTTATAAATGCAACCAACTTTATTGTTGAAGATTTTGCTCAGAACTTCTTTAAGATACTTGAGGGGGGCTCTGTCACTATCAAAGACTCTTAACCTATTTTCTTCAATACAACCATCACCAAGTATATAGCCAATAGCCCACCCCAAATCCTCAGATAATCTATAACCATCAATACTTTGATATTTATTGAAGATCCAGTTAAGCGGCTTAGACGGAAGTAATAGTAAATCACACTCTCTAAGTTCATCCGCCCTTTTCTCTAAGATCTCGCCTTTTTCATTTACTACAATAAATGGATGCCACTCACTTACAATGATTTCTAAA
>NZ_JBTVBB010000048.1:0-20192 GCF_058356305.1 Candidatus Culexmicrobium sp. | reverse complement strand
AGTTGTTCAGAGATGCAATAGAAGAAATCTTTCAATTCTTTTTTAATTAAGATTTTTTGTAACTTAATCTAAGGATTGATGAGATAACCTTAAAATTTTACAAACTTTCAATTCTTTTTTAATTAAGATTTTTTGTAACCTAGAGGGAGATCTATTTTCTCCTACTCTATTTTTACATTTTAAGCGAATTTAAATTCTTCGCAACAATACCACTGAAAAATCCCCTCGAAAAACTTTTAAATAAACACCATGAACAAAAAACCACCCACTTATATACTTTTCGATCCAGCAACAAAAACCATTACAATAAATAATTCAAAAATTCTATATCTCACAATATCTAAATTATATCAAACATTTCAATTATTTGTAAAAATCCAAAATAGCTATGGTAAACAAATTTCTAAATAAATTATCTTATAAACTATACATTAGAACTATAATAAGAAGGGTTTTAGAAAAGCCATAAATTAGATTTAAGTTTAAAGTCTGGATATTAGAGGTACTAGTCTCTGAAGAAATAAAATAATAAATTAAAGAGAAAATATCAGATATATTTATGTTGTTCTTGACGGTTATTGTTTATTTAGTTCTATTGTTTTTATTAGTGTTAATTCTTCTGTTAGTATTTTAATTTGACTTGATGATGTTGTGTAGATGTATTTTTCTATGTATATTGTTCTTCGTGCATTTTCATGTTCAATTATTCCTTTTATTTGTAATTTCCCTTCTTTTGTTTCAGTTACTATTACTCCTCTTTTTTCACCTTCTATTGGGAAGGTGAAGTATTGTTTTTCTTCGTTTATCATGAATGCTTTGTGGTCGTTGAATAGGGGTGACCAGTATCTTCCTTCCATGGTTATTTTTGAGATTTCCCTTATATCTGTAAGGTTTGATATGTCGAATAGTGATATTTTTAGTCCTTTTACTATTCCCTCTTCATCTGTATGCATTCCTATGCCTATTAGGTAGTTGTTTTTGTACGGGTGGAGATATTCTGCATATCCTGGGATTTTCAGGTAGCCGATTATTTTTGGATGTGTTGGTTTTGATAGGTCTATGCCGAATAGTGGGTCTATTCTTCTGAAGGTTACTAGGAACATTATGTTTCCCATATATCTTGCAGCATAGATTCTTTCTTCAATTGCTATGTCTTCGAGTTTTCCTATGACTTCTAAGTTTTCATCCAATATGTAAATTGCATTTGATGTTACTGGTCTTGTTATTTGTCCGTTGATTACTTCATATTTAGTAGTCGTTGTCGCTATTCTAAAGTAATTGTTGTATTCATCCATGGAGAATTGATCTAATACTCTTCCTGGAACTGTGTTTTGTGCTGTTAGCTTTACTTCTAGTTTTTCTAATTTGAATTTGTATATGGCTGTTGATTCATGCCATTTTGATGAAATTACCTCTGTGATGGCTTGTATTAATTGTTTAGCATATTTCTCTCTTTCTTTTGATGGTAGGTTATTGAACCAGTTTGATATTGTTTCTACTATTTTGACGTATTTTTCTCTGGTGTTTAGATTTGATTGCATTATACTTGTAATTTCTTTTCCAATTTCCGACGGAAGTATTGGTAGTATTGCTTCGATTAACTTATCTAGTATTTCTTCTGGTTTAAACCATCGTGGAGTTGATATGTATAGGTTTCTTAATGATACATAAATATAACTTGACGCTCCTAGTAGATATATTTCCTCTTTATGTTCTCCATTTTCGATATTTATTGCTACTATGATGGTGAATCGATGTCCACTTTCACCTACAATATACTTTATTTGTGTTGGCTTAACTTTGACTCCATCTATAATTGGCAGTATTATTGGCTCTCCCAAAATGTGTTGCTGAATTATTACGTATACGTATTTATCTATCATTCTTGAGGTTATGTAATCTCCAGTAATATTTATTTGACTTATTAGTTCTGGATTGCTGATAGTTGAGATGTCATAGACAAATATTGTTGTGTTTAATGGGTGATGTGGAATTCTTGGTATAACTGTTGTTTCTGTCTCATTTTTCTCTATCAGAATGCGCACATAATTAGTTGAAGTTATTATGATTAATCTTTCTTCACTGATAAAGAGCCCTTTAACTGTTCCATTAAATTTCAATGTTTCTGTGATCTCTGTATTCTCTGGCGGATATACTTTTACAATGTAAACTTTATTTCTAGAGGCTATGTAAATGTATTCTCCGTCTGTTTTAACTATGTCTGCTTCATCAACTCCAGTTACTTGAATATTTGTTGTTGAATACTTTCTTATCTCTCCTCTAACTGCGGGCATTGGTATAAGTGTGGTTTCCAGAAATGGATGATATGTATATATAGTTCTCGTTAATTTAATGTAACTCTTTAATTCTTCAATTGAATTGAATGTTTTGATTTCAGGTATTTTTGTTTCATTTGATTTTTCTTCTAGGATCTTTATTGTTGATATTGTAGTTGAAATTAAAATGCCTATTATTAATGTTAATAATATCGTTGTTTTTACTTCTATTTTCATCCTCATTTTTCCACCAATCATTATTAGTTTATGGAGTAATAAAATACTAGACTTTAGAACACTTAGTATGAATTTTTGAACAGTATTCTAATCCTCTCAGTAGGCTTTCTGTGACTTATTCAATATAAATTCAACACCTTTAAAAGCTATTACATGTCCTCAATTTCATAAGGCCCTAAAATAAATAGTTCGAGGTTTTTATAATTGAGGTGATTATTGAAGTTCCATTAATTGAAGATGCGTTAGGAATAGGATATGAACTAGAACAAAACTATAAGGTAAGTGTAATTGAACTTGAGGAATATGGAAAATTTAGATTTTGTGAACCAACTGATGATGAAAAGAGATCATCATTGAGAGGTTGAGGGGAATGTTGAGTGAGATTAAGGAAGTTGTGTTAGCATTAATCTATGGATCCTTCTTAAAAGACCATCCCTTAAGAGAAGTTGACGTTGCAGTCTATATAAGTGAAGACGTAGATTTTCTAAATTACAAGTTTAATTAGACCGTGAATTCTCAGGAAAACCGAGTCACCCTGTAGACATTAAAGTTCTCAACAATGACCTTACATATTTATATTAGAGACGCTTGAAACAGGCAAAATCTTAACAGATAAGATTCCAGCTTTAATAGAGAAATTATATAAAAGGCATTAGATGAGAAAACCTAGTTGATTTCAAGAATTATTCAACTTCATAAAGCTTCATGTGACAGTTATTGTTTGCTTTGTATTAGTTTTTTAATGTGTTTTTCAGCAAATTTGATTATTAGGGCTGTGGCAGTGGCGTTAACTATGATTGAGATTGTTACTGCAGGAAAGCTTATTGCGAACCAAATTATCAGAATGTTTTGTATTAATGGAGGAAGCTGAGAAATTACATTTGCGAAGCCCGCCACTTTGACCAGTAATCTTTCAAATAACATTTTTTCTGTTGGGGATGCCAATCCAAGAGTTATGAGTGATCCGATGTAAAGTGCAATTGTTCCTGAGGTGAAAATGTATCTAGATAACTGACCCAAAATGACTGCATGAATTTTTCTCCATCTTTTTGCTATTAGATTGATGAAAAGGGCCATTGTAGCATCTCCTAATCCGGCTGGCATTTCAATAAAGGCTTGACCAGTCCATAAAGATGCTCCAATTCCCTTCGCAACTCCTGTGATCACGCCAACCTGCCATGGAAAAAGAACTGCTGCTATTGTAATTGGAGTTGATCCGAAGTTTGGATTTCCAAATGGAAGGTGTACTTTGATCATGGTAGCCATGATTGCTAAAGAGGAAAATATAGCTGATAGGGCTATTAGTCTAGTCTTAGACAATTCCAACTTGATATCTCCCTCCTGAAGGTTAAAGCATCCGGTATGAAAATCCCTTTCTCAGCTAACTTCTTAAGCCTTTCATAAATTACCTTGATGCTCTCTTCTAAGATTTGCTTATTATCATATGATATGATTATCTGTCTGAGAAGCTCCCTATCCTGACACTTGAGCTTCTCAGCTTCTTTCACGAGTCTAGGCATTGCCCTAACCACATTGTCAACTATGGTTATTGAAGCGTACTGGGCAGTTCTAGATAGGGGATTTAGGTCTATGGCTATAACTGTTTTCCCCATCTTCCTCAAGGCTTCTGTTCTATCACCATCTTCCAGGGGAACTAGAACTACATCCGCAATTAGAATGCCCCGCGGATCCACTCTTCTGCGTTCACTACCAATTTCTGGTATTCGAGCGGATGCAGCTTCTCCAACACCCAAAATTTCCTTAGCCCCAGCTTTTCTTAGAACTTTAGCTATTGCTTCCTCTCTTTCCCTAGATCTATAGAAGAGATTTACTTCAATTTTGGCTCCCGTAGCTTCCGCTAATTTAACTATGTCTTCAGCTACTAGAGCAGCCACGTTACCATTAACTGAAATAACTGGATGCTTGGCTAATAGGAGTGCTACGGCTGCTGCTTTGATAGCTTTGGCGGCTGGTTTAATTGTTTTTTCTCCTATCAGGTAGTCAAAGGCTTCACCTCTTCCATGAGCGATCAGCCCAGCTGTAGCGACTACACCTTTCTTCCAATACTCAATTAATCTTTCTCTAATTCTTAGTGACTGAGCTCTTGGGTGATTAGGAGGAATATGCCATTCACTCAATTAGCCTAGCCCCCTTATGGTCTATTTTTGACACTATTAGATCATGTGGTTTAAGAGTAAATGTTCTTAATAGTTTTACTACTTCGGGGACTTCATCTTCTTCTACTAAGATGAAGATCCCATTGCCAAACATCATCATGCTACCTATATAACCTAGCTTATCTAGTTTTCTAATAATGTTTAAAATTTCATTGCTCATCAAATTTATTTTTTCAGCAAATTCTCGTGATAGACTCATGAAGAGGTGAATTGAAGGATTACTAGCAATAATATCTACAAAACGTCCTCCATAAGCATTTATTCTCCTCCTTAAATCTGCATTCAAAAGAGCCTTCTTAGTCGAGAGGGAACCAAGTGAGATACAAACAGCCTTAAGACGCTTTTTGACTGGAATTTGCCTGACTTCACCAATTCCCGGTGCACCTGGCTTCACTCTAATTTCAAATCCACCATAGAATTCAGCTATAACTGTGCCAAGTCCAGTTTTACACTCTATCTCAGCTAAGTGAGCAAAATGACTGGCTTCAATGGGGGATAGGTCTAAGTTTAGTGCTTCATTTAATGCAAGAGCTAAGCTAAGAGCTCCTGCTCCACTAGAGCCAAAGCCACAGCCAATAGGGATTTCAACTTTATGGTCTACAGAAATTTTAAAATTCAAGTCAAAATGATGGGAAAATATTTTTATAACTTTCATGGAGACTTCAGCTTCACTAGTTGGCATTTTATTAATTTTAATTGAAACTTTAAGTTTACTGTATGGCTCCACATGGACTTCGGTAGTAACTCCATGAGTTATTGAGAAGCCTGCTCCTCTAGACCCTTTTAGTAATGGATCTCGAGGTTGATCACATATTTCAAAGAAGCCAGTTATATGCCCTGGAGAGAATGCTTTAACTACTTTCACTCGTCGTCACCATTTTCATAAAATGCTATCTGACCTATTAATATATGTGATATATTAATTGAGGGTGTTAAACGTGAAGTTAAAGCCATTCTCTCTGATTAAATTTTCTTTAGATTACTCTACGTCCATTTGCTGTTAACTAAATGTTTAATTTTTCATTATCTGTGCTAGGTTTTCTGTTAGAGGATGGTTTTTCTAAAAAATGAGAAGGGAAGTTTAGTATTCTGTGACCCCTGTGAATTGGAAGACTTTAGCCTTTATTGCTGGTGTAAGTATACTTCCATACCATCTTCTACCGATTCTCTTGACTTCTTTTCCTATTAATTCGATGTTGGCGTATGTTCTCAATAGGCTTTCTGTGAATCTTAGATTCTTTACTGGATGCTTTATTTCTCCATTTTCTATTAGCCATGTTCCATCTCTTGTCATTCCAGTTATTACCAGTTTTCTTGGGTGAACTGTTCTTACATAGTGTAGTCTTGTTACAAGTAAGCCTTTCTTTGTTTCTTTTATCATTTCTTCTCGGGTTGCGTCTCCTGGCTTCATGAATAGATGTGTTGGTATTGGCCCATAGAAACCTGCATGTCCAGTTGATTTCTTTCCTTCTTTATGCGCCGTATAGGAGTCATATACTATGTTTTTTGGTGTTCCTTCTTCTATTAGCATTATTTTTCTTTTTGGTATTCCTTCTAGGTCGAAGGGGAATGCTAGTCCCTTTAGGTCTCTTCCATCATCCCATAGGGTGAATTGATCGTTGAATGCTTTTTTACCCATTAGGTCATTCATGAAGCTTGTTCCATCTTGGTAGGCTTGGGCGCTAAACCCGGAACTTGTATAAGCTAGTGCCGTACCCATTGCATATGCTTCTAGAATTACTTCATATTCTCCTGGCTCAATTTTCTTTGCCCCTAGGCTTTTCACTGATCTTTCTGCTGCTTCTATTCCTATGGCGGTTGGATTTAACTCCTTAACATTTCTTGACACGTCTCCCGCATATCCGAATCCTTCAATTCCATTTTCCCGCGATATTATTATTGTTTGTAGGTTGGCTATGGTTGATTTTGCATATGCATTTATTCCAAGTGAGTTTGCCACTGCCATTTCAAGTGTTGATGTTGATAATGCACCTGAAACTTCACTTATTTTTGGTGATATTGAGTGTGCTTCATCTATTAATGTCTTTACCATTTCAGCTCTAGTGTCTGGCGTGCATTCTGCTGTCTCTTTAATGTAGAGGTCCTCTAATTTCTGTATTGGATCTGGTTCTGGTAGACTTATAAATTCAGGGTTTTCTTCTAGAACTCTTGCTACTTTATATCCTCTTTCCGCTAGCTTCTTTATGGCGTTTAAACCCCATTCATTAGTGCTCACTGTACTTATTCTCTTTCCTAGTACAAATCTTAATGTTAAATTAAAGTTTGTTTCACCTACATTTTGATGTATCACTGAGTTAGCGAATCTTGTTAGATAACTTGAAAAGTTTTGTACTCTTGCTTCTGCTTGGGTTGCTCCTAGATTTAATGCTTCTTTAATTAATTTTTGAGCTATCTCTAAGCATGTTTCCTTTCCAATAATCATTTTCTAACCCCCGAGAATACTCTTATATTTCTAAACCTGGCTGGTGAAGTTCCATGTCCAACATACATCACTTGGCCAGGTTGTCCTTTACCACAGTTTGGTGTACCCCACATGTGCCAGTATTTCTCATTGCATATAGCGTCACATGACCCCCAGAACTGTGGTGTGATGCTGGTATAAACTGCATTTTTAAGCAGTTCCTTGAATTCTCCGTTTTCTATTAGGTATGCTATTTGTGTGCCGAATTGGAAGTTTAATCTTTTATCGTCTATACTCCAGCTTCTATTAGTTTCTACATATATTCCCTTCTTTGTTTCTTGTATTAATTCTTCAAAGTCCCAGTCTCCTGGTTCAAGATTAATGTTTGTCATTCTTACTAATGGAATTCTATTCCATCCTGATGCTCTTGCTGCTCCACTGCTTGATGGTAATCCTAGTTCACCTGCAGATGTTCTGTCGCTTAGATAATTTACAAATATTCCATTTTTCACTAAGTATACTTTCTGTGCTGGTACTCCTTCATCATCATATCCGAAGGTTCCAAGCCCTCTTGGGGCAGTGGCATCTGCAACTAGGTTTACTATCTCACTTCCATATCTAAATTTACCAAGTTTATCTGGAGTTAAGAAGCTTGTTCCTGCATAGGCGGCTTCAGCTCCTAGAGCTCTATCTAGCTCTGTAGGATGGCCGCAGGATTCATGGATTTGTAGTGCTAGTTGGCTGCCGCCGATTATTACATCTGTAACCATACTTGGACAGTTTTTTGCTGTCAGTAGCTTTACTGCTTCTTCTCCGCTTTTTCCAGCTTTTTCTGGTAGGTTTATTTCTTCGATTATTTCATATCCTCCTGTATTAAAGTTTCTTCCATCATATGATCTGTCCTGAACTTCTCCATATCCAACTGCTACCGCTCTTGTTGTTGCTCCACACCATGTAATTTCCTGAGTTATATATGAGCCTTCACTACTTGCAAAAATTTTATTTTCTCTAAATATTCTCATGGATGAAGTTGCAACTTTAATTAACTCTCCTTTTTCAAGTATCCTTTTATCAGCTTCAATTAGTAGTTTTATTTTTTCTTCTAATGGTATGGTGAATGGATCTTTTATGAAGGGTGTTTTGTACGTGTCTTTTACTGCTTTTACTGGCGCTAGTTTTACATCTTTCTTTTTTATTTTAGCGCTTGCCTTCGCTATTTTAACCGCCTCCTTAGCTACTTTTTCAATTTCAGTTGGTGTTATTTCATAGTGGCTTGAGAATCCCCATGCTCCATCTACAATTACTCTTATCCCAAACCCCTTACTACTTCCAATGTTTACTCTTCTAACTTTGGCATTTCTTGTAACTATTGTTTGCCATGTTTGTTCTACTATTCTTATGTCTGCATAGGTTGCTCCGTGAGCAAGGGCTGTTTCAATAGCCTTTGAGGTAAGTTCCTCCATAAGTTATCCTCCACAAACCATTATATAATCTATGTTGTTTTTTGAAATAAATCTAATGATAGCCTACTTTTAAAAAGAATAGAGAAATTTTAGTTTATTTCGCTAGTTTCTTTATTTTCTCGATTAATATGTCTATTTCTTCCTTTGTGTTGTAGAAGTGGGGTGAAACTCTTAGTCCTCCTGCTCTATAGGAGGTTACTATTTTCTCTTCTTTCTTCAATTTTTTACATATTTCGTTTCCATTTTCTAGTTTGAAGTTTACGATGCCTCCTCTTTCTTCATCATTTATTGGTGTTTGTAGCTTAAATCCTGAGTCTAGTAAATTATCTATTAAATATCGTGTTAACTTCATTACTCTCTTTTCAATATTTTCTATTCCTATTTCTAGAATTAATTTTATGGCTGCTTGTGCTCCTATAAAGCTTAGATGACTCATGGTTCCAAGTTCAAATTTTTCTGCTGTTTTTCTCCATTCAATTTTGTATAAATTAAATTCAAGTGGATCTTCCTTATATTTCACTCCTAAGTAGCCTACGTAGGGTGGTGTGAATTTGTCAATGTATTCCTCTCTTATATATAGGTATCCTGCACCAGTTGGACCTAGAAGCCATTTATATGTGCCACTTGACATGAAGTCTATGTCCATATCCTTTACATTTACCCTTACTGCTCCTAATGCTTGTATTGTATCTACTATCAAGTAGGCTCCATGCTTATGGGCCATGTTGGCTAATTCCTTTAAGTTATGTTTGAAGCCATTGGTCCATGTTATATGACTTATAGCTACTGCTAATGTATTGTCGTCAATTGCTTTTTCATAAGCTTCGATGGGTAATCTACCATTGACATTTTTAACGTATCTTACTTCTATTCCTTTGCTTTTCATTTTAAGCCATGGATAAATATTAGATGGATATTCTAAATCGTTAGTTACAATATTCTTTCCACTTTCAACTTCAAGCATATGTACTATTGTGTTTAATCCAATAGTAGTATTTGTGACGACTGCTATTTCATCAACTTTTGCACCTATGAGTTTTGCGAAGCTCTTCTTAGTTTCTCTTACATTTATTATGTAATCACCACTCCTCAGTAATTCTCTTGCACATTTATTTATGGCTTCATATACTCTTCTACATGCTGGTGAGTGTCCTGCATGATTTAGGTATATGTATTCTTTAGTTATGGGGAATTCTTCACGGTATTTTTTAATGTTAATCATTTAATTCAACTCCAGCTTTAAACTTTAGGTTTAGAATTCTATTTAACTTTTATTAATTTTCATGTTTTGTTTTTAAAAATTTTTAGGGTTAATTCAGCTACTCTTTTACCTTTTCTTTTACATAACTCAATTTCATCTTTATCTGGTTTTCCAATTGCTACTGCTCCATAATGTTGTTCTTTTGGGTCACCTTGAATTACCATCCCATGTACTAGCATGGCTGTTAAAATTGACATTATTGTTGTTTCAGCTCCAGATGATTCTCCGCCAGCTGAAGTGAAGGCTGCTCCAATTTTTCCATCAAGTTTGCCGTGGATTTTTACGCTCTCATCAATTAGCTTCTTCACTGGTTCAGCTAATAATCCATAATATGTTGGTGAACCAATAATTATTGCATCTGCATTTAATAAGTCTTCAATTGATGTTTCTTCAACTCGTTTAACTATTACCTCTACTCCTTTAACGCTTCTAGCCCCCTCAGCTACCGCTTCAGCCATCTTGGCAGTGTTTCCTGTCCTTGAATAATATGTAATTAATATTTTAGGCATTCTTACACCTTATTGATGTATGTATTTATTGATTATTGAACTTTGTCGTCAAATAGATTTATGTATAGGAGCAACACTAAGTTAATTTTAATTATCCAAAAACTTTAATTTTAAAATTCATGGGTTATAAAATGAAATGTCTAGTTCTAATATTTATGTGAGGTATGGCGAATACTATGACCTAATATATTATGATAAAAAATATGAGCAAGAATGCAAAGATATAGTCAAGTATTTTGAAAAGTTTCTAAGTTTTAAACCAAAGCAGATACTTGATGTTGGCTGTGGAACGGGAAAACACTCTTTAATCTTAGCTGAGATGGGTTATGAAGTAACTGGAATCGACTCGTCCCAAGTTATGGTTTCCCAAGCCAAGAAGAAGGCTGAAAAGCTAAGTTTGAATGTTAATTTTTATGTTCAAGATATGAGGGATATTAAGTTAAGCAAGAAATTTGATGTTGCTATTTGTCTTTTCGGTACCTTTGGTTATTTAGTCACTGATGAAGATATCTTTAAAGCTTTGAGGAGCATTAGGAAGCATTTAGTTGAAGGTGGTATCTTCATATTTGACTTTTGGCCTCCATACTATTATGCTGAGAGACCGAGATGGCGAACAATTAGAAAATGTGTTCCCAAGGAAAACCTTGTAATTTTAAGGATAATTGATGGTAGATTTAATATATCCGATAGTGTTATCACTTTCGACTTGGAGTGCTATGTTATTGAGAATAATAAACTTAAAGATCACTTCCATGAGTATCATATACTCAGAGCGTTTACTGTCAATGAGTTAAAACATTTTCTAGTTGAAAGTAACTTTACACCTAAAGCCTTCTATAAGGTTTCATGGGACTCAGACAAGATTTACGGGTATAATGAGATTGATTTTGAAACCAGGAATGCAGTGTGCATTGCTGTTGCAAAGTAATTTTATCTATTTAATTCTTAAATGCTATAACACCTAGTACTGAGCGATTAATAGTTAAACTGAATCCTACTTCTCTTAACCTTCTCGCTACACCTTGAATAACACTGATTCCTCTTTTAATTCCAGGCTGACCAGTATAATGGTATAGTATGCCTTTTTTCTTCAATACTCTATAGAGCTCTTGATAAAAGTTTCTACTATATAGTTCTCCTGCTAATACGAGTCTTGGTGGGTCATGAATTATTCTATCGAAGCTTTCATCCTCCAATTCTCTAATTACCTTTGCTGCGTCTCCTAATATTATCCTCACTTTATTGTCTTCAAGTCTCCTTGACCATGGATTATAAGAGGCTATTTTAAGTACATTTTCATCTTTCTCTATAGTTAATACATGTGATGCTCCTTTTTGAATTGATGCAATCGCTGTATATCCTAGTCCAGTGCATATGTCTAGGACTTTTACTCCTCTTTTAATTCTTGCTGCTCTAATTTTCATTAATGTGTCTTGCCATGGTGTTATATTCTTTATTCTATGCATGTGAATTCCACTAATTTCAAGTGTTGGTGCTGTGTCTTCAGCTATAGCTTTTAACTTGTAGTATTTTCCTTTACTATAGAAGGCTATTTTCATGATTCCTTCATCTTCAATCATGAATACTCCATCGTCATCTAATATTTCATTTAGATAGTTTAATGGCAAGACATGATCTTTAATTATTACATTTCCATTAGTGATTTCAACTGTTTCTATTGTGAATCCTAAGTCGAATGTGACGTTTACTTTTTTTATATTTGACCTTTTTGCTGTTAGAATTTTCATAGCTGTAAATTTTGTTATTAGGGTTTTCTTGTTAAATTTGTAATGATGTTCATGTAGGGGCATAGCTTATCTCCAGTTTTAGCATTCTCTATTTAAATTAATGATATTCATTTATTATATTGATTTGGAAAAAAGAGGGAGATTTTTATTTTTCTTCGTGGAGTATTTTTCCTTCACCTATAACCATTATTGGATATGATTCTAAGCTGAATGGATCTCCATTCCATATTATCATTGAGGCCCACTTATCTTTCTCAATGGTGCCTAGCTTATCTTCTACACCCAGTATTTTTGCATTGTTTAGTGTTAATAGTGATATGCATTCAGCTTTACTCATTCCAAATCTTCTGAAGAATCTTAGCTGTAAGAAGATGTTTCTTTGAAGTATTACTGGATGATCTGACATTAAGCCAAATAATGGTTTAACTTCTACTAGATGCTTCACATTTCTCCAGTATTCATGCTTTAATTCAGTTTTATATGCAAAGGCATCTACTGGTCCATATATTATTGGGATGTTTTCTTTCTTAAGTTTTTCAAAGGTTAATTTTTTATCTATGTCACATAAATGTTCAACTGTTGCTTTGAAATTGAATTCTCTCTTTAAGAGAAGTAATCCTGCGACATCATCAGCTTTATGAACGTGGATTCTAAGAATTTCTTCACCTTTGATTATTGGGAAAAGATATTTAATTTCTGGTTCAATCTCTTCCAAAGTTTTCTTACCTGTTTCAATTAGCTTTAAGCTGTCTTTAGCCTTTAAAAGCCATTTTCTTAGTATTGCTATTGCTCCCATCCTTGTATAGGGTCTAGTTCCTTTCCATTCAACTGTGCTTCTTGGATTATAACCGAGAGCTGCCTTTACTCCTGCATACTTTATAAATGCATCTTCTATATCAGAGGCGTAATTCCTAATGAGTGCACCCTTTCCACCAATTATGTTTCCACTTCCAGGCAATACACATGAATACAATATTCCATGTTCAATTGACTCTCTAAATGCCTTGTCATCAAGATATACTGAGTATAATGCATCTGCTAGAGGTAATACGGTATCAAACTTTTCGTTGGCTTCATCTTCACTTGATGGTTCTCCATGCCTAGCCATACCGATGTGGCAATGAGCATCTATAAAGGCTGGTGTGACAACTTTGCCTTCGATTATTTCTAAATTGCTAGGTTTTGTTTTAGTTACATCTATTATCCTGTTCTTATTGAAGATAACGTATACTTCTTTTAATACCTTATCAGGTTTTCCAGTATACAAGATGTCCGCTCTAATGGCTTTCATATAAACACCTCATGAACAATTACGGTTTGAATACTATTAACTTTACCCAAAATTTAAAACAAGGTTAGAGATATCGATTAAGTTGATAATGCATTAAAGGTGAATTTATGGTAATGTATGTCTGCATATTTTCAGTAGTCTATTAAAATAGTATGACCACAAAATTTTGCTATAAACGTATTAAAGTATATACTCACTAATCATACTACTATTGAGTGGCTTAGCTGTTCCTTAGTGTGCTAGTAATGGATATTGAAGGGAAAATAACGCATAATTGTCATGATTTCCGTTAAATTTTGAGAGGATTTAAAAGAAAGGAGTGAAGAAAAGCGTGATATACCAGTATTTTTGTCCTAATCTTATAAGTGTATGATAAGTATTAAAGTATAATGAATTTGAATATCTATTGACACCGTTGGAGGGAAATTATGGATCGGAGACACTTTGATGTGATTGTTGTTGGAGCTGGAACTGCAGGTTCTTATGTAACTTATTTACTAGCTAAGAGTGGTTTAAAGGTTGCATTACTAGAAAGGAAATCTAAGGATAAAATTGGTGAGAAGGTTTGTGGTGATGCTATAGGTAAGCATCATTTTGATAATTTAGGGTTATCTTATCCTTCAAGTAGTGAGCTTGAAGGAGTGTTTAAAGGTGTGAAGATATACTCACCTAATGAAAATTATTCAATAATTGTTGAGGGGGAAGGTTTTGCTGTAAATAGATATGCTTTTGGTCAAAGATTATTGAAGATGGCATTAGATTCAGGAGTAAGTCTCTACGATAATGTCCATGTGGTTGAGCCTATCATTAAGAAAGGCTTTGTCAAGGGTGTTGTTGGAATAGACTTAGTCTCTTCTTCTAGAGAGAAATTTGAGGGAGAACTTGTAATTGATGCTTCAGGTATTGCAAGTGTAGTTAGAACTAAATTGCCTGAAGATTGGTGGATTAGTGAGAAAATAGCTCCAAAGGATACGAATGTATGTTATAGGGAGATAGTTGAAACTAAAGTGGATTTGGATCCAACTTATGCAATAATTTATTTATCTAAGAAGATTGCACCTGGAGGTTACTGGTGGTTTTTTCCGAAGTCTAGAAAAATAGCAAATGTCGGTTTAGGTGTTCAACCAGTAGGAGATGCACCAAATCCAATTGATCAGTATAGGCAATTTATTAAGACCAGACCTGAAATTAAAAATTCTAGAAAAATTCATGGAGGTGGAGGCGTAGTACCTACTAGGAGACCATTAGACTGTCCAGTTGCTAATGGTATTTTAGCTATTGGAGATGCAGCATATACTTGTAATCCTATTCACGGAGGGGGAATTGGCCCCTCAATGGTAAGTGCAAAATGTGCCACTGAAGCTGTATTGAATGCGCTTGAAAATAATGCTCAACCTACCATTGAAGCCCTATGGACTTATCCAATAAGATATATTGAAGAGTATGGTGCAAAGCAAGCTTCCCTCGATATTTTCAGAATGTTTCTTCAACGTTTATCTGATGAAGATTTAAACTTTGCATTTAAAAAGCAGGTAATAACGGGAGAGGAATTAAACTTAGTAGGATCTTCAGGTGAACTAAAGTTGAGTGTAGAAAGAAAGCTCTTTAAAGCTTTAAAATTGTTCTCACGGCCAACTCTGCTCCATAAATTGAAGATAGTTAGAGATTATATGAAGAAAATTAGAGTTCTATACTACAATTATCCTAGAGAGGTATCTGGATTTCAGAAGTGGAGAGTTAAGGTTAAAACATTAATAAATGATTATTTAAGAAGAATAAAATGAAATTATGTTTTATAATTACTTTAAGATAAATTTAGAGAAGATAAGTTTAATAACTCTACTATTCTAGTAGAAACGTGCGTGGTGAATAATATGTGGATTTTTAGCCTTGGAAATAGAAGTAGCGGATGGTCATGGCAAATTTTTGTAGCTTTAATGTTTATTGGTCTCGGTATAGGAGAACTCTTAGGAAGACCAGATGTTGGAGTTCTTATAGGAATGGGTGTGGGATTTATTATAGCTACTTTAATTAAAATTGAGAGACGTATAGAAATTTTAGTTCCAAGAAGCTTTGGAGCTATATTAACTATGACTGCTGGAGTTTTCTTCATTTTAAGTGGACTTACTTTTCTAGATTTCTTTCCCAGAATTTATCTTAGATATTTTGGCGGCATTGGCTTAATGTTTTTAGGAATAGTGTTTATTATTTTCAGTTCAAAAATTATCAGGCATAGATAGTTATTCAATATTCTTTAAATTAGATTTTGTTAAACTTGTTATATTGGTGAATTAATTGAAGGCAATGATGTTATATAATCAAGCACCAATTGAAACATTTCCACTAGTTGATGTTGATTTGGACAAGCCTTATCCTAAAAGAGATGAAGTCTTAATTAAAGTCAAATATTGTGGTGTTTGTAGAACGGATCTACATATCATTGAGGGTGAACTTCCAGTTGTTACATTACCAGTTATAGTGGGACATCAAATTGTCGGAGTAATCGAAGATACTGGACATAATGTGAACCATAATCTAATTGGTACACGTGTAGGGGTTCCATGGTTATATTGGAGTTGTGGAGAATGTAAGTATTGTAAAGCTGACCTGGAAAATCTGTGTGACAATGCACTTTTTACAGGTTATAATGTGAATGGTGGATATGCAGAATATGTGATTGCACATAAAGATTTCATTCATAAACTTCCCAATAGTCTAGATGATCCACATGTTGCTCCACTCTTATGTGGAGGAGCTATAGGATATAGAGCATTGAAATTAACTAAGCTGCTCAATAAGTCAAAGGGAATTTTAGGTCTATTCGGATTTGGCTCTTCAGCACATATGATTATTCAAGTAGCTATAAGTTATGGTTTACAAGTCTATGTCTTCACTAGATCTAAACTTAGACAAGAACACGCAGTCAATTTAGGTGCCATTTGGGCTGGTAGCCCCACTGATGATCCTGGAGTTAAGTTAGATGCAGCTATAGTCTTTGCTCCTGCAGGATGGGTAGCAGTTGAAGCCTTAAAGAAACTTGATAAGGGTGGCAGACTTATCCTAGCTGGAATCTACATGACCCCAATTGAAAATCTAACCTACAATTTACTCTGGCTTGAACGTGAAATTAAAAGTGTAGCCAATGTAACGAGAGCAGATGTTAGAGAACTCTTAAATGAAGCTAGTAAAATTAAAATTAAAACAACAATAAGCACATATAACCTAAAGGATGCCAATAAAGCTCTATTAGACTTAAAACGAGGTAGATTAAAGGGCTCAGCTGTACTGAAAGTAGCTTAACTAGAGAATTAACTTATTTTCCAAAAATTTAATTATAAATAGTGAATGAAACTATCTTCAAGGTGTTCCAATTGAAGTTAAGCATATTTGAAGCCCTTGATAGACTTGGAAGATTAAAAAGAACTGGATGGATTTTATCAAAAATCCCATATGACCTAGCAGAAAATGTTGCTGAGCACACATTAAAAGTAGCAATCATTTCTCTCCAAATAGCTCATGAAATCAATAAAAATCAAGAATTAAATATAGAGAAAACATTGAAAATGGCCTTAATCCATGACTTCCCAGAAGCAATTATTTCAGACATTCCAAAACCAATTAAAATTAAAATGGGAGATAGAGAACTAAATGAAATCAGTCTCCAAGCATTAGAAAACCTTCTAGGAAAGCTAGAATGCAACCTCGACTTAATAGACATGTTTAAAGAGTATATTAAAGGTGAAACTGTTGAAGCTAAAATCGTAGCACTAGCAGACACTATAGCCACTTATCTTCAATGCAGAGTTTACATGGAAGATTACGGTATCAGAACTTCATACCTAAAGGAAATTGAAGAAACAACCCATTCAAGACTCTTAAAGTATCTCGAAGAACTAAATTTAAATTTCGAAGAACTACTAAGCCGTTTAACTTCATAGCTTGAAAATTAATTTAATTGATCAATATATTTTTCCACAAGCTCTTTAATTCTATTCCATTCAGCTCTATTGTGTATGGTGAATTTTTGATTACGCTTCCACTTTCCTTTCCTATTTAACCATACATACAAAGCCACTTGTCTTCTTCCAAATGATTCCAGTAAAACCACTGCAGCCCACCACTTACTAGACTTATATAATGTAGTATAACTGAGAACTTTTAATTTCTCTGAAACTGGTAATTTCTCCATAGACATCTAATCTCTTCCTAAGATTACAACATAGAGAGGAACAACACCCTTAAAACAATTTCCCAATAAAATAATTGCCCACATTACTGTCAACCCCTCCTACTATCTCAGGAATTTAAATGGTAAATTTCAAATATTTCTAGAATATTTCTAAAATTCATTTACTAATTATAATGTGTATAATTAGGTTCTTCCGATACTATGAATATTCCCTAGCCAAACTACTGAAACCTACATTTAGACTTAGAATTGATAAATTTTAACTAGATATTTTGCAAGTAAATATACATCTTAATTTTCTAAAATCAACATTTTTAGTTAATCCTTAATAGTAGAAATATATATCAGATTTTTATATATTCTCATGATGGGAAAAACTAATTTCACACAAAATATTCTAGACATGACCTTTATTGTAATTCTGATTGGTTCAGCAATAATGGCTGGATATTCACACTTTATAGAGAAAGAGACTGAAGAACCACTATTTTTAGGTCCAGTTCCATTTGAGGCGATTGGGAAGATAGTAAGTTATACTGATGTTATTAGTCAATTTAAAGCTAGAAAAATAAAATTATATCTACCAACTTATCTTCCAGAAGGATTTAAATTGACTGCTATATGGGCCAAGGTTGATGAAAATGGCACAATTGGATTCCCATTAATAATATTATATAGTAAACGTGGTGAAACAAGAATACGTGCAGCTGAAATTGGAATTGAAATTTATGGATCGTCAGGAATACCATTTAGAGACGATCCCAATAGAACATCAGATAAATTCATAAACATAACCATCAACAACCAACTCTTCAAAGCCTACCTAGATGAACAAGCAGGCATATTAAAGGGTTATCACTTTCCAGGAGAAGATGTCAATTATGCAATATTAGTAGATGTGTGGATTAAGGGCATGAACTACCTTTATGGTTTTCATCCATCTATAGGATTGGAGGAAGCGTTGAGGATAGTTGAAAGCATGAAGAGAGTTACTTGAGTTGTTCATTGCATTGTGATAGTTAATCAGTGTCTTCAATTTCAGGTTGTTATAGTGTTTTGCTGAAGATTTAGGTTTTGAAGAGTGCTTGTTAACCCATAAAGTGCGTGTATTAGGACTCCTTCCCATCTGGCATTTAATATTTTTTGTATCTTTGTTTCTGTGAATTTTAAGCCATTTCTAATGTATTCTTCTTCTAGTCCAAGTTTCATTAATGTTAGCGCATTAAGTACAATACATGTCCTAAAAACTCCTCCTCTAGCTGTTTGGGGAGAGTATCCTAGCCATGCACCATTTTCTAGTTGTGTCTTAATTAAATATCTTATCGGTTCAATTGTCAACTTATCATAACTTATTGTATCCAGCATAACCAAGATATGTCAAGGCCACTTCTGGAAAACCGTCCCATTTTCTATGATTCCAGTCTTCTGTTAAGAAGCTGATTATTGTGTCGTAATCCATTTTCACACCAATACATTTATAGGTTGACAATACAAGTGCAGTAGACCACGCTAGACTTCTCTTCGGCTTTAAATGTTTAGGTTTCCAATGCCATCCACCGTCATTGAGTCTTTGTTTCTCTATTCACTCTATAATATTGAATACTTTCCTAGGAGTTTTCCCAATTAATCTGTATGTTAATATGGTTAAGGAGGCGGAGTTTACTAGTTTGCATATTTCATTTAAACTTTTACTCTCCATATACCTTAACAATATTGATTTTAAAGTTTCTCTATACTTTCTTGATTTCAAAATTGGATGAGTTAAGTAGAGATCTGTCAATGGAAGTCTCTCTATATTTTCTAATAGTATGTTCATTAATCTTTTCATGAGAATGTCTAATTTTATCACTTATACCACCATTTCTCATTTTCATTGTGGTGTGAAATTATTCGTCTTGAATTACATGGTTTTTCAGATGTCTAAGGAAGTTATGGTCTCTATACTTTTACTTTTCCTATATTTTCTTCAATTTTTATTTTGGTTCCATATGGTTTGGATAGTTTCTTGATGTTTTTTAGGATTTTTAGAGCTTTTTTGTCTTTAGCTAGTAGTGGTCTCCCTCTGTTTGGTCTTGTTTCTTCGAATCCTAGGTCTACTGGGTATAGTTTTATTTCTTCGAATTTACCTTTATTGAAGGTGCAGTGAACTAGTATTGTCTCCCAGTATTCTGGCTTTGCGGTGAACCATTTGAATCCCATTTTGATTAGTTCTGGTGTTCCCTTTTCCCTAGTGTCGTAGAGTTCTGATGTTTTTGCTTTCCAGTCTAGTTTGTATCTTTCGTATAGATCTGCTGGTTGTTTTTTGATTAGGTCGATTTGGAATATGAAGTTGCCTAGGCTGTAGAATATTGGTTTGCCCTTGTAGATCTCAATTCCTCTTAGGACGTGGGGGCCGTGTCCAATGAATAGGTCTGCTCCTGAGTCTATGCATTTTCTTGCGAATTCTTCTATGAAGGGTGCTGGTTTTTCTAGGCTTAGGTATCTTTCGTGGCAGTGTAGGGAGAACATTACGAAGTCTGCCATTTTCTTTGCATTTCTTATGGCTTTTAAGTTTCCTTCTTCGTCTTTTTTATTGACTTTGAATTCAATTTTGACTTCATCACCCTTTACGAATTTGTT